>VXXH01000243.1 GCA_009835515.1 Candidatus Poribacteria bacterium | reverse complement strand
ACCATACACCGTAAGAGTGGTTCGCAACCGCTCTTATCGGATTTCGGTATCAAAGAGGAGTAGATAAATTTATGTCAAAGTTAGGACTGATTCACTACAACTACGCCAGTAAATCGCTTGACGATTTCCTGAAATTTACGAGCGAAACGGGCTTCAGCTATGTTGAACTCCAGATCAGCGATGTATGGAATTCAGAGACGGCTGATCCTGAAAAGAACGCCGAAGCCGTGAGGACACAAGTTGAAGGTTATGGCTTGCAAGTCTCAGCACTGGCAGCCGGGAACGATTTTGTTGTGCTCGAAGAAGAGACGATCCGTGCCCAAGTTGATCGGATGGAACGTATTGCGGGGCTCGCTAAACTGCTTGGCACTTCAGTACTCCGTACAGAAGGCGGTGCAGCGAAAGATGCTGTCCCTGAAAGTCAATGGGTCGAAGCGATGGCTGGCTGCTTAAAACGATGCCTCGAATTTGCTGAACGCGACGCGGTCTACTTGGCAGTAGACAACCACGGTATCGTTACAAACGATGGCGATTTGCAGGTAGAACTCTTTGAGCGGGTCGGTTCCAAGTATGTCGGTGCGAATATGGATACGATGAATTACCGCTGGGCGGGGCACGATTTAGAAACCGTAGGCAGATACTATGAAATCGTCGCGCCGTATACGTTGCACACACACCTGAAAGACGGGACAGGTTCACGTGGGGATTATCGCGGCGAGGCACTCGGTGAAGGTGAAATAGATCTCGCGAAGGCAATTCAGTGCCTAAGGGAAGCGGGGTACGATGGTGTCTGGTGCTGCGAGTATGAGGGTAGAGAAAACGACGGCACGGGTCAGCGGAAAAGTTTTGCTTGGATGCAAGCGAACTTATAGTTATTGGTAATGGACAATCCATCTTGTATCATCACACTGACAACGGATTTCGGTACAAGTGATGCTTATGTTGGGATCATGAAGGGAGTGATCTTCGGCATCAATCCAGATGTGCAGGTGGTCGATCTCACACATGCGATCCCACCGCAGGATATTCACGATGCTGCACTTTCAATCCATTCTGCGCATCGCTATTTTCCAGAAGGTACGATCCACACCATCGTCGTTGATCCGGGTGTCGGGAGCGACCGGCGGGCGGTGGTTTGCCAAACAGACCATGCTTTTTTCGTCTGTCCGGACAATGGAATATTGACCTATCTACTACAAGAGATCGAGAACACTGGCGCACAGTCAATAAATGCGGTCGCAATTCAGAACCAGACTTACTATCTACCAGAAGTGAGCAACACCTTCCACGGTAGAGATATTTTTGCACCTGTTGCAGCACACTTATCCCTTGGTGTGCTGCCTCTGGACATCGGTCCATCGGTGGCGGATCTCGTTCAACTCCCTGTTCCAATACCTCAAGTCTCTGGAAGCACAATAATCGGACAAATTGTCAAAATTGATAGATTTGGGAACGCGATAACGAACATATCGGAAAGCGTGCTTGCTGGAATTGGGTCTACTTACGAGATTAGGGTTGGAGGCACGCGATTGATGCGACTCAATCGTGCTTACGCTGAATCTGGCATCGGTAAGCCTTTGGCGATTATTGGGAGTTTTGGATTGTTAGAAATTGCCATTAATGGTGGAAGTGCCGAGGTGAGTTTGGGGTTAAAATGGGGAGATGTCGTTGAAATTCAGAGGTATGATTGACATCTCAGGCGCAGCAAGTTATAATAAAGTCAGGAACAAAAAGGAGGATGAAAAAAATTGAAACAGATTGCTTTAACAGGACTCAAACCGACAGGTCCCCCGCATATCGGCAACTACCTCGGTATGCTTAAACCGTCGCTGGAACTGGCAGAACGGTATCAGGCGCTCTACTTCATACCCGACTATCATGCCTTGACCACCGTCAGAGACCGCAAAGAGTTGACCAATCTCACCTATCAAGCAACGGCGACGTGGATAGCATTGGGGTTAAATCCAGATGAGGTGATTATCTACCGCCAATCGGATATTCCAGAGGTGTTTGAGTTGGCGTGGGTTTTGTCCTGTTTCACAGCAAAAGGCTTGTTGAACCGCTCGCATGCCTACAAAGCGATCGTTGATGACAACGTTGCCGCCGGTCGAGAAGACGATAAGAACATTAACATCGGACTATTTACCTATCCTGTTTTGATGGCAGCAGATATCCTGCTCTTCGGTACACACGTTGTACCCGTGGGGCTTGACCAGCAGCAACATCTCGAAATTACGCGCGATGTCGCGCTCACCTTCAACAATACCTATGGCAACGTCTTGACGATCCCAGAAGCCGTAATTCGGAAAGAAGTGATGACTATCCCCGGTATTGATGGTAGGAAGATGAGCAAAAGTTATAACAACGTCATCCCGATCTTCGCACCGTCAAACCAAGTACTTAAGCCCGTTAAACGTATTGTAACGGATTCCATGCGTCCCGAAGAGCCGAAAGACCCCAATGAATGCAATATCTTTGCAATCTATCAGCACTTCGCGGATGCGGATGCTGTTGCTGCGAAGCGGAAACTCTATCTTGAGGGCGGGCTTGCGTACGGTGCCATGAAACAGGAACTGTTTGAATTACTCGAATCCACATTTGCCACAAAACGCGATCGGTATAATGACTTGATGAACAACACCGATGAATTAGATAAAATACTTGAAAACGGCGCGGAAAAAGCACGTGCCATCGCGGCACCGATCATGACAAAAGTCCGTAAAGCTGTTGGTGTGCGTGGTTAAGCATAAGACGAGGCATTGCTGCCTCACCATCTCTTTATTCTGAATAGGACTTACGCATTCCGTCTTAAAGTCCCCTGATAAGGGGGATTTAGGGGGTTTATAGTAAAATCCGAAAATAAATGAACACTTGTCCGAAGATAACCCCCCTAGAAGAAACACCCCAGCAAAAACACCCCCCTTATCAGGGGGGAATAAGATGGGAATCGCTTCGATTTGATGTGTTTCAATAATTATGGGCTTTACTATAACTGACAACCATAGGGGTCAATTTAGGGATATTTCGCTGTATTTTATAGGAGTCTTTACAAATGCTGCAGAAACACCCTACGGGGCTTGGTTCTTGGCGGAGACACACTTCTACACAGATGCCGCCCCTACGGGGCTAAAGAGAATATAGCGGCATACAAGGTTTGCGTCTAAGGTCCGGTTCGGTTAGGAAACCGAACCTACCGGGCCTGGGTATCCAAGCGGTCGTTTTTTGAAATTGACACCTATGGAGTCCTTTTAACTGATAACTGAAAGATTTTTCGCAGAAAAATCGTACTGAAAACTGAAAACTATTACCATGAACACCGTCGGCGAAAGAGAAATACGCACACAGGAACGCGTTATAGCATTTTTTAGGGATGCTCTGGGTTATACCTACCTCGGCAATTGGCAGGACAACTCAGAAGGAAACAACAATATTCTCCCAGAGGACCTCGCTGATTGGCTGCGAAGGCAAGGCTACGACAACGATATCATCGCCAAGGCATTGGATCAACTGCAAAAGAGTGCAGCAGTCGGTGGGACGCGAGGACTTTATGAAGCGAACCGTGATGTCTATGAACGACTCCGCTACAGTGTGAATGTTCAACCCAATGTCGGTGAACATCGTGTTCCCGTCAAGTTGATTGACTGGGAGAACCCGCTCAACAATGATTTCGGCATCGCCGAAGAGGTAACCCTTGAAGGCGAACACACCAAACGTCCAGATTTAGTGTTATACATCAACGGCATAGCCATCGGTGTGCTGTAGTTGAAGCGTACTATTGTTTCCGTTTCCGAAGGCATCCGCCAGAATCTCAACAATCAGAAATCGGAATTTATCGGCTGGTTTTTCACGACTGTGCAGCTGGTGATGGCAGGCAGCGAAAGCCAAGGGCTGCGCTACGGTGTGATTGAGACACCGGAGAAATACTGGCTCCGGTGGAAAGAAACAGAAGCAGACCCAGCCGCGGGTTATAACCTATTGCTCCGGGAACTTAGCCAACTCTGTAATAAAGAACGACTGCTTGAAATCCTGAACAACTTCATCGTATTCGATGCGGGGACCAAGAAGATTTGCCGACACAATCAATTCTTCGGCGTGAAAGCCGCGCAGGAAAATATAAGACGCAGAGAGGGCGGCATTATCTGGCACACGCAAGGCAGCGGGAAAAGTCTGACGATGGTCTGGTTGGCGAAATGGATTCGTGAAAATATCCCTGACGCACGTGTGCTTATCATCACTGACCGGATTGAACTTGACGAACAGATCAAGGCTGTTTTTAGCAGGACCGACGATAACGCCTACCACACGAGCAGCCGTGATGATCTGCTGCGAGTGCTTCGTGATTCCTCAGAACAACTCATCTGCTCTCTTATCCACAAATTCGGCAGCTCCGAGGAGACTGATGATTCACATATTGAGGACTACGCTGACGAACTCCAGCGGAATCTGCCCACAGATTTTCGTGCTAAAGGTGAATTCTTCGTCTTTGTTGATGAATGCCATCGGACACAGTCGGGCAAACTCCACAGGGCGATGAAGACACTTCTGCCAGATGCGGTGCTTATCGGCTTTACAGGGACACCGTTGCTTAAAGACGACAAGCAGCGGAGTATTGAAACCTTTGGACCCTACATCCACACCTATAAATATGACGAGGCAGTTCAAGATGAGGTCGTTTTAGACCTGCGGTATGAGGCACGCAATATTGACCAAGATATTACCTCGCAGGAGAGAATTGATGAATTTTTTGAAAGCAAAACCCGCGGGTTAACTGACGCAGCGAAGGCGCAGCTGAAACGACGGTGGGGAACACTCCTAAACGTGGAAAGTTCAAGAGAACGACTGAAAAAGATAGTTGCCGACATTGTTGTAGACATGGATACGCGCGATCGACTCAAGAGCGGACGTGGGAACGCCATGCTCGTTGCCAATAGTATCCATTCCGCTTGTAGGTTCTATGATCTGTTTCAGGAAACACCGTTAAAGGGTAAATGTGCCGTCGTAACCTCCTATAGACCTACAGTAGCTTCTATCGCTACGGAAGAAACGGGTGAAGGACTTACGGACAGGCAGCAGGAATACAACACGTATCGGAGCATGCTCGCAGCACACTTTGACGAACCTGAAGACACTGCTATGCATAAAGGCGATCAATTTGAACAAGAGGTCAAAAAACTCTTCATTGAATCACCTGAAAAAATGAAACTCCTTATCGTCGTTGATAAGCTGCTCACCGGCTTCGATGCTCCGCCTGCGACGTATCTCTATATTGATCAAAAGCGGCAGGACCACAGTCTGTTTCAAGCGATTTGCCGCGTCAATCGTCTCGACACCGAGGACAAAGAATACGGATATATTGTCGATTACAAAGACCTATTCCGTTCTCTGAAGCAGGCAATTACCGATTACACCGGCGAGGCGTTTGAAAACTACGATGCCGAAGATGTTGCCGGGTTATTGAAAAATAGACTTGAAAAAGGGAAGGAACGGTTGGACGATGCCCGCGAGAAAATTAAAGCACTGTGCGAACCTGTCGTACCGCCGCGCGACACCGCTGCCTATATACGTTATTTCTGTGGTGACGTGAGTGGGAATGTTAGACAACTCAAAGCCAATGAACAGAAACGCATAGATCTCTATCAGCTGACGGCGGCATTCGTGCGTGCCTATGCGAATCTCGCGAACGATATGAGTGCGGCAGGTTACAGCAGTGCCGAGACGCGAGAGATTAAGACAGAGGTGACGCATTATGAAAACGTCCGTCAAGAAATCAAATTGGCGAGTGGTGATTATGTTGACCTGAGAGTGTATGAGCCTGATATGCGGCACCTGCTTGATACATATATTCGGGCGGAGGAGAGCGAGACGCTCTCAACATTCGACGATATACCGCTCGTTCAGCTGCTTGTTGAGAATGGCATTGAAGCGGCGATTGCGCTGCTGCCTGAAGGGATACGTAGAGATGCGGCGGCAGTCGCGGCAACAATAGAAAACAACATTCGGCGGCTCATCGTTGACAGGTCAGAAATCAATCCGAGATACTATGAAGAGATGTCGCGGTTGCTTGACGAACTGATTCAACAACAGAGACAGGGGGCGATGGATTATAGAGAATATCTGTCGGGGGTTACCAGCCTCAGCAGGTCAATGATCGGTTCCGAAATGCAGCCCTACTATCCTGTGAGCATCAACACCGGGGCATTACGGGCACTTTTTGATAATATCGTAGAAGTCCCCGAAGAACACAGAGAAACGGTGGCGATTGCCCTGGATCGTGCTATCCGTGAAGCCAGGACAGACGATTGGAGAGGACACGTATTCAGGGAACGTCGGATCCGCAATGCGATCGCAAGGGTCATCTCGGATGAATTCAGTGATTATGACCTTGACGTTGATGCTATTTTCCGACTTGTAGAAAATCAGAATGATTATTAGCGTCACAATTCAGAGAGTGTTTCTACGGGTATCAGTCCGTAGGTTGCGTAGAGCACAGCGAAATCCAACATTTCATTCCAAATGAACACCAAAACCAACACCCATCATATTGAAGTGCAGGGGCTTTCCGTAGAGGTTATCCGTAAGGACATCAAAAACTTCTATATCGGGGTTCATCCACCGAACGGACGGATACGCGTGTCTGCGCCTCTGCGACTTGATGATGATGCTATTCGGATGGCAATCATTTCACGTCTCGGATGGATTCGGCGGCAACAAGCAGCGTTTGAACAACAGGACCGGCAATCGCAACGCGAGTTTCTGACAGGCGAGAGCCACTATTTTCAGGGGAAACGCTACCGACTTGATGTCATCGAGCAGGACTGTCCACCGAAGGTCTGGCTGCGAATAATAC
>VXXH01000652.1:6663-6871 GCA_009835515.1 Candidatus Poribacteria bacterium | reverse complement strand
ACTTTAGAGTATAATACTTTGAAGTCGTTTAAGGGGAAACCTATGTTCATCAATCGACACCAAGAGTTATCAGCTTTAGAACGGATGTTTCAGTCAGAAATAGCAGCGTTTTTTGTACTATACGGTAGAAGAAGGGTTGGAAAAACTGAACTTTTATTGCAGTTCTGTAAAAATAAAAGAGGCTTCTATTTTCTCGCGAGTCTGTTGA
>VXXH01000652.1:4899-6653 GCA_009835515.1 Candidatus Poribacteria bacterium | reverse complement strand
TCTTCGGCAGCTTACCGAAATTGCCCGGTATGTCATAAATGACCCGCTGCTGCAAAATCTTGTCTTTGATGATTGGGAATCTGCCCTCATCTACTTTGCCCAACAGGCAAAAGAAAAACGGCTCGTTTTGGTGCTTGATGAATTTCAATATCTTTGTGAGGATAACGCAGCACTCCCGTCCCTGATCCAACGCTTTTGGGATCTCCACGGAAAAAATAGTAAACTTTTCCTGATTCTGTGCGGATCACAAGTGAGTTTCATGGAGCGAGAAGTGCTGGCTGAAAGATCACCGCTATATGGACGACGCACCGGTCAACTCCGATTGATGCCGCTGTCTTATCGCGATACCGGGTATTTCTTTTCAGAATATTCTGCTAAGGAGAAACTCATAGCTTATGGCATTCTTGGGGGTATCCCAGCGTACCTCAATCAATTTATGTTGCACACTGCAAACGATTCGCAAGACCATGCCCAAAGAACGCTTGAACAGTGCATCAAAGACGAGATGCTCACGCCGCAAGGGTACTTGTTTGATGAGGTTAATTTTTTGTTACGCACAGAACTCAGAGAACCGAGAACTTATGCAAGTTTGTTGCATGCGATCGCTGGTGGCGCAACGCGACTGAATGAAATCTCCCAACGGGTTGGACTTGACTCGACAAATGCCAACAAATATCTGAGCGTGCTTCGAGAGCTTGGTTTAGTCAAACGCGAAACACCGGTGACCGAACGTGCCCCTCAAAAGACCAAAAAACGGCTTTATAAAATTGAGGATAACTATGTTAAATTCTGGTTTCGGTTTGTGTTACCGAATCGAAGCCTCATCGAATCCGGGAATACAGATTTAGTATATCAACAGATGATCGCGCCGAACCTGTCGCAGTATATGGGAGAAATTTTTGAAGACGTTTGCCGCCAATACATCAGACGCTATTGGGAAGAAAAACTAAAGATAGCACCCAAACAGATCGGGAGACATTGGGAATCCGATCTTGAAATTGATGTGTTGACCAAAAACGTTGACGGAAGCCATTGGTTTGGAGAGTGCAAATGGTGGAACACTCCAGCCGGGGAAAACGTTTTAAATCATCTTATTACAAATGCTACGAAAGTCTCTGACCAATGGAAACGTAATCCGCGATACATTCTATTTTCCGCCAGTGGTTTTACGGATGCCCTCAAACAGAGAGCAAAAAAAGACGGGATCTTTCTCGTTGAGGTAGACGATCTGTTTTAGTTCACTTATTGAAGGAACGCATGTTTTCAAAGACAAATGGAGAGATGGAATGGCTAAAATTATTACAGGACATCGCGTTGGAAAAGATGGTAAAATCCGCGTTGGGTGTTCGGCTGTCATTTTTGATAAGGACCGCGAAAAAATCCTATTAACAAGACGCGAAGATAACAACCAATGGTGTCTACCAAGTGGCGGGATGGAGCCAGGTGAAAGCGCAAGTGAAACATGTATTCGAGAGGTTGAAGAAGAAACGGGTTTGCAAGTTGCAATCAAACGTTTAATCGGCGTTTACACAACCCCAGATGCGTTAATCGTGTATCGAGACGGCAACAAAATCCAGTTGGTGGCTTTATGCTTTGAAGCGGAAATTATAGGTGGCGACCTCCGTCTGAGTTGCGAAACAACCGAATACGGATATTTTTCCTATCATGAGATACAAGAATTGGATTTGCTTTTGAACCACGCGCAACGTATCAAAGATGCCTATTGTGAAGAAATGACGACTTTTATCAGATAA
>VXXH01000652.1:0-4889 GCA_009835515.1 Candidatus Poribacteria bacterium | reverse complement strand
TACGTCTCACGACACAGAGATAACTCTAAAACGTGATGGGCCGATGTGGGTCAATAAAGCGGTTGTTCTCGTCTTTTCGGCGCGGTGCAGGCAGTGTATCGGCTTTTGCGCGCAGTTTTGAGAGGGCATCGGCATAGGCGGGTGTGTCAATCAGGTTGTCCCGTTCATCTGGGTCTTTGGAGAGATCAAAGAGTTGTTCGGGCCACCCTTTATCGTTGTCAAATCGGAAGTACTTCAAACTGCCCTCTTTAACCATGACAGAGGGACCGTTTTGGGCACGCCAGAGTTCGCTATACACAGTATCATGCCAATCAGCCGTATCTCCATCAATCAGCGGCACAAGTGATTGTCCATCAAGTTCATCAGGGGCTGGAATCTCTGCTAATTCGCATATAGTCGGAAACAGATCCACTAACGATACATTCTGCGCAACGACCTTCGGTTCTCGTCCAAATCGCTTCGGATACCAGATAGAAAGTGGCACCCGTGCCGAAGCCTCAAAGTAACTCTGTTTCTCCCAGAGTCCTTTCGTGCCAAGCATCTCACCGTGGTCAGAGAGGAAAACGATGATAAAATCGTCTAAGACATTCAAATGTTCTAACTTCTCAATAACTCGACCGAATTGTGCGTCCATCCACTCAATCATGCCATAGTACGCCGCGGTTGCCCGGTGTGCTTGACGGTAGGTAACATCTTGTCCGACCCGGACTCTGAAAAAGTTGTCGTATCCAAACTGCTCGTTAGGCTCTTCAACAATCGGTTCCACGCGCTGCATGTAGTAAGTAAACAGGTCGAGTGGGCACTGATACGGATAGTGGGGTGCTATGAGGCTTACCGCCATACAGAGTGGATTGTGCTTTGGACGATCATAAGAGGCGTTGACGAAATACTCTTCAAGGAATAGAAGTGCGCCGTCCACATTGTATTGGTCATGGAGCATCCATTGTCCCAAGCCGGGCTGCGCGTCGCGGACTTCCTGAATCACCTTGTTCTGCTTCATACCGGTCCCGGGTTCTGGTGTAATCTGAGCGTGGTGTTCATCTTTAACGGCGTGGTATGGATAACCGTTATTGCCGATAATATCACGCCCTACCCGTTCCCGCCAGCCGTGCATGACATCCGTCCCGACGAAGTGCATCTTACCAGCACAGCAGGAATAGTACCCGTAATTTCCCAACTGCCCCGGAATCGTTCGGACCTCTGTCGGCATCGGATCGCCGAAATTGAGACTCCCGCAGTTCCGGGGATAGAGTCCTGAAAGAAAACTTTGGCGTGCGGGAACACAGATCGGTGAAGGCGTATAGGCGTTGCGGAAGTAGGTGCCCTCATCCATAAACCGAGAGAGTGTTGGCATGCGGATAGCCGTGTCCCCTTCGATTGGCTGGACATCGGGACGGTGTTCGTCATTGATAAGGAATAGAATGTGCGGTTTATTTTTCGGCATGGCTGTTTTAAGGGTTAGCAGTTGTCGGTTGTCGGTCATCAGTTAAAAGATTTCTCATCAAACTAAGCCTCTCCTTACCAACTATCAATTGCTAACTGCTAATAAGGAGACATCAATCCTTCTGCGCCGGGTATCAATTTTCGTTCAAATTCAGGCGTAATCCACCTTTCACCTGGGTCTTTACCGGGTTTATAATATCCGTAAACGACTGTCCATCTGGTGTTACTCTCTTGTTTTCTTGGTGTTACTGCATGTGCGGCATGCGTCCACATCAGGACGACTGTTCCTGGCGGTACGGATAACGCTTCAATTGCTAAGGGGTCGCCGGTCTCAGGATGGGTTTTTCCTGCCAACCAACCTTCTCGTAAAGCTTCATCCGTTGCCGCCTGAATTTTGGGGTCGCGGTACAGATGGCTTCCGGGAACAGCCTTCAAACCGCCATCATCAGGTTCAAATCCATTAACATAAAAAAAGATACGGACAAAACCGTAGCGCGGATCGTCTTCAGCGTATGCGTGGCTATGCCATACGGTGCCATTATTGCCGCCTGGACGGTTGAGACTCACGCAGTGATCATAACGTATCTCTCCACCAAGCACTTGGCGCGCGAGTTTAAGCATTTGCGGATGTGGGATTAGACTTTCAAGATAACTATCGTATTCCGCAGCGAATCTGTTCGGTTCGTACCCCTGTTTGCAACCCGGTATCAGCGATTCAACCCGCGCCAACGATTCTGTCAATCGTTCTTGCGCATTAGCCGTTAGGAGGCCGGGAAGCACAAAATGACCAACATGATCTAATTCTTTGCGCTCTTGATGCCCGAAGGTATAATCATGAAAAATCAAGTTTTGTGGCATAAAGACTCCTTATTAATAAAGGGACATCAAGCCTTCTGCGCCGGGAATCGGTTTTCGTTCAAATTCAGGCGTAATCCAGCGGGCACCGGAGGGTCTACCGGGGTTCCGATAGGCGTAGACCACACACCACCGCGTATCACTGTTTGGTTTTCTGGCACTCACTGCATGTGCGGCATGCGTCCACATCAACGCGACTGTGCCGGGTGGCGCGGATAACGCCTCAATTTCGAGTGGTTCTCCTGTCTCTGGGTGCTTTCTTCCGACGAGCCAACCTTCGCGGAGTGCCTCGTCCGTCGGTGCATGGATCCTCGTATCCCGATAGAGGTGACTTCCGGGAACAGCCTTCAAACCGCCATCATCAGGTTCAAATCCGTTGACATAGAAGAAGATACGGACAAAACCCAAACTCGGATCGTCATCGGCGTATCCGTGACTGTGCCAACCGATCCCGCCGTTGCCACCGGGTCTGTTCAGACTCACACAGTGATCGTATCGGATATTATCACCTAACACCTTTCGTGCGAGTTCCAGCATCTGCGGGTGTGCAATCAGACTTTCGAGATAACTGTCGTACTCTGCGGAAAATCGGTTCGGTTCATGCCCTGCTGTCGGCGTGCGTGAGAGTTGATGAACATGAGATAGAGAGCGTGTCAGGCTTTCTTGGGCATCGGGTGTAAGCACACCGGGCAAAACAAAATGTCCATCCCGATCTAACTTTTCCCGTTCCTGTTCACTAAACGTGTAGGCATGAAACAGTAAATCTCGGCTGTCAAGACCGGCTTTCAGGGGGTTTTGTGACATAAAAACGCCTCGCATTCAGTGATATTTTCGACAAGACCGAGAGTGCCCAGTATTGAACCGCCCTCGGTCTTGCCAACGAACGCAATGTTTAGGGTTAATCGGCTTTAATGTCAGCCCAAGTCGTTGTGAGCTTACCTGAAGGTTCAATATCCGCTGCTGTTTTTAAGCCGTCATTCATGAGGGTTTCAACATCATCATTGTCCAATGCCACACTGAAGATGGCAACGTCGTCAATTATTGCCCCGAGAAACTGCCCCCACTGACCGTGTTGTCCAGTGGCGAGATAGATACCTATTAAGAAGGGTTTGTCGGTTAACGGGTTCCTTCCTAAGTTTGGTCCCGTTACACCAGCACCAATCTCCTTAGCGTCGAGATATATGATAAACTCTTCACCATCCCAGATAGCGGCAACATGATGCCAGTCTGTATCCGGGTTCCAAGGTGCATCTATATAATGAAGCGTGGCGGGTGGGTCATGCGTGTGATGTCGGATTATCGCCCCATCCCACCAAAATCCGGGAGCCCAATCATCTTTGGTCACAACAGCCATGCCACCAGCAGGTGCCTTATCTAATTTAACCCAAAGCGCAATCGTGTGTTCGCCGCCAACGTTTAAAGAGTCATCGTGCGCGATTTCGACGTAATCATCTGAACCGTCAAGGCTCAACCCCTTGCCGAATTTGCCATTCACCCATTTTGCACCACCTTCAATCGTGGCATCATTGCCCGTTCCAGAGGAGTCTATGGCTTTATTACCATTTCCCTCATCAAAGAGCCACATGCCGACGCAATCTCCAAAGTCAATTTTAGCAGCGCTGATACCTACAAACATCAGGCTCATCACCATTAAACTGATACATAATAGTTTTAACCTTGTAACTGTCGTTCTCATCCTTTATTTC
The DNA here is from genome assembly GCA_009835515.1 of Candidatus Poribacteria bacterium. GTDB lineage: Bacteria > Poribacteria > WGA-4E > WGA-4E > WGA-3G > WGA-3G. The sequence goes on along the minus strand of VXXH01000652.1, from coordinate 885 downwards.
CTCCTTCATTATTCTGAAAGCGAAAACCAGCGAATGACCCACTGGTTATTCCTCAAATGAGTTTGTTATCTTTCCCTGAGCCGTTAGTGTAAGCAAGCTCGGGAAAACGAAATACCCGTCGCTATCCAAGGTTTTTTGCTCCTATTCACCAAACATATGGGCATGAAAAATCGGGCTTTGTGGCATGGTACTCTCCTTTCGTTTAGGTATCCTCGCCAGATTCTTCTGGAGACTTGTAGTACGAGACGTATTTTACGCCTTGCCGTTTACGCTCTTCCTGCCGTGCTCTCAAATATGCAGAGAGTTCCTCAATAGAATTGAACTTGGCATTAAACGCTTCTTTCATCCGATAGCATTCTTCAAGGATAGGATCTGTGTAGTTTTCAATATCTTCTTTCATCTGAAACTCCTGAATTAATTCTGCAGGTGTGCAGATGGTTATCGGATTAAACCCTGCCTCTTGGCAAATCTGGTTGATATGTTTATGGTTCCAAGACACAAGATATTCAACACCGTGTACTGTAGCGATAGCGATATGTTCTGCATCCGATCGGAAGTTTTGTGGTACAGCACCAGCATTCAGCAATTTTCGTGCAAGCAAATCCGTCTCCGGTAACGTTTCCAATACCGTTAGAGTTGATAATACCTCAAGCCGCTGCTGTGCTGCGGTTGTATCGCCTTCCTTGACTTCATCAAGCACTACATCTAAAACGACAAACTCAACTCTATTCGCATAATCCTCCCACAACTGCCGAGTTGCGCGTTGCCAAGCTGCTAATGTTGCCTCAGCACTATGCCGCGCCACCAAATAACTTACAACTGTCGTCTCAATATAGACTTTCGGTTTCTCCTTTGTATAATATATCATGAAATTTCGTTATTTTC
>VXXH01000299.1:4209-6874 GCA_009835515.1 Candidatus Poribacteria bacterium | reverse complement strand
CACTTTCCATATAATTGCTGTGCCGCATAGTGATATATTAGAAGGCAGACTTACGCAAGCCGTATTTGCTGCAAAATTGGGGGACGTATCCAAGGGTGATGCCGTTGATGAATATGGAGATCCCGCGCAGTTTTTTGAGAAAACGTATACCACTCAAGGTCTTGAAAACCTGCTGTCTGTTGTTGAAGGGCGGTTACAAGGGGAAAGTGGCGATTCGATTATCCAGATTCAGACCCCATTTGGTGGTGGTAAAACGCATGCAATGATCGCAATGTATCACAAAATTAATGAATGGGGAGCACGGCCTGTGGTGATTGATGGGGAAGATATGGATCCTAATGAAACACTTTGGGGAGAGTTGGAAAAGCAGTTGATCGGTGGAGTAGATCGTTTTAAGGGAATGGCTTCCCCTGGTCGTCGCGCAATCTATGAATTGCTTTCAGAAAAACAACCCGTCCTCATCCTAATGGATGAGTTGCTGCACTACGCGATTAGAGCTTCCAACATTCCAGCGGGAGATAGCAATCTAGCAATTCAAACTGTCACCTTTCTACAAGGACTGACAGGAGCTGTGAAGAATTTAGAACAGACGGCATTGGTCCTCACCCTCCCGTCAGGGGCCAGGGAGCGTTATGGTAAAGGGGCAGAACAGCATTATCGTCCACTTCAACATGTTGTGGGGCGAATGAAGAGGACTTACAGTCCTGTGCAGGGGCGCGAGATAGATCAAGTCATTAGGCACAGGCTTTTCGAGCCGTTCGATATCGCCGATGCTAGTGAAGTGATTAATGAATTCATGGTGTATGCTCACAAGGAATCTATCCTGCCTCCTGGAACAGAACCTTCTGAGTATCGAAAGCGCTTTGAAGCTTCTTACCCATTTCTTCCGGATGTAATTGATGTGCTTCATCAGCGGTGGGGCAGTTATCCGAGTTTTCAGCGCACACGTGGCGTATTGCAGTTGTTGGCGCGCGTTATTTATTCCCTCAAAGATAAAGCGAATCCTTACATCAGCCTAGCAGATTTTGACCTAAGTGTTGAAGATATTCGACTGGTGTTGTTAGATCATATCGGTATGGAATATGACGGTGTTATTTCTTTGGATATTACAGGGGATGACGCGGGGGCAAAAAAGGTTGATGATGCTTACCAAGGCGGGTTTAAGGCAGGTAGCCGAACCGCAATGACCGTTTTTATGTATTCGTTTTCAGGTAGAAGAAAAAAGAGGGGAGCAACGCTCGGAGAGATTAAGCGAAATGCGACAACAACGGAACATCTAAAGACAACAAAATATTTGTCTAGTATTGTTGGGGACGCTATTGTACAATTGAGAGGGAAGTTATTCCACCTCGAACACGACGGTGAAAGGGATTATTTCACTAATGAGCCCAATCTCGTTAGTATTCTGCATACCAAAATCGAGAACATTGACGATAAAGAAATCAGCGAATTTGAGGATGTTCTTCTGAAAAAGTACTGTTCAGATGGAAGACTCAGTACCTTTGTTTGGCAAGAAAATGGCTCAAGTATTCCAGATGATGCTGAATTAAAGTTGGTTATTCTCAAGAAACGCAACGATGACTTAATGGAACAAATACTTGAAAGGAAAGGGAAGGGAAATACGCCCAGAGAAAACCCAAATACACTATTTTTTCTTACACCTCGAGAAGAAGAACAAGCAGATTTTCAGAGTCAGTTGAGAGAGATTCTTGCCTTCCGTGCTATTGAGAGTGATGAAAAATTGAATCTTTCGGATGCTCAACAGAAGAAAATACAGGAGGATAAAAAAAAAGCTGAAGGCGGATTAAATGCTACATTGCTTCGATATTACAGAACTGTATTTATTCCCGCAAAAGAAGGTTTCAAAGATTTTGATCTGACCCCTGGTGGAAAGATGAGTCTTGACAAAGCTGTCTACGAGAAACTGCGAGCTGAGCGAGAAATCCTTGAAACTATTCATCCAAAGGCAATCAGAGCAGAGTATCTAAAGACCAATGGAAATGAGACTGTTTCGACCCAAATGCTCTATCACACTAGTGCAATGACACGTGGTGTTCCCCGTGTTATTAGTCAGGATGCTTGGACATTGGGAATTCGTCAAGGAGTCAAACAAGGATTGTTCGGATTAGGAACCTTAAAGGGCGGAGAACTCAAAAACCTCTGTTTTGAGGAGGAACCACCGTCGGTAACTCTTTCTGGTGATGAAGTGATAGTCCGCAAAGATATCATCAGTCCCTTGATGGAAGAACAACGGGACGAGGACAACAAAAGTCCTGAAATCTTTGCTGAAGGTAAGGAAGTAGACAGTTCGTCAGAACTAACAGAGGGAGACAATCAATCTGTGGACATCGATGGACAGACAGAAACTAGTGGAGAGTCCAGTGCACAAAAGCGGCAGAATGGACACACGAGGCTGCATGAGAGGTTCATTGTTCCAAAAGGGAAGGTGCCGGGTCTCCTTGGTATGATAACCACGCTTCACTCGAAATTTGACAGACTAGAAATAGAGCTGCGGGCAACGGAAGGTAAAATGTCCAACCAAGAATACGAGAAAATTAAGGAAACGTTTGAACAATTGGGTATTAAACCTGAGTAATGGTGCTCCTATCAATTCTTTCTAGTCAAAGGTGGAAAGGAATGTTGTATTCTGGTTGGTGTAATATAT
>VXXH01000299.1:0-4199 GCA_009835515.1 Candidatus Poribacteria bacterium | reverse complement strand
ATATAGTGGCGAGAATTGAAAATTAAGTGAAAATTTAGATTCTTGGCTTCTCATAGTTTTTTCACTGTTTGGATAGGAAAATAAAGGGAAAATGGCACGCGAATATCCTATTGAAAACGTACGCAACATCGGTATTGCAGCGCACATTGATGCCGGTAAAACGACTACGACTGAACGGATTCTTTTCTACACCGGCAAAAAACATAAGATCGGGGCAGTAGACGATGGCACCGCTGAAATGGATTGGATGGTGCAGGAACGAGAACGCGGTGTGACAATCACCGCCGCCGCGACAACCTGCTTCTGGCGCGAACACGCCATTCACCTCATCGATACACCCGGACACGTCGATTTCACGGTGGAGGTGGAGCGTTCCCTGCGGGTCTTAGATGGAGCAATCGCACTTTTCTGTGCTGTCGGTGGCGTCGAGCCCCAATCGGAAACCGTCTGGCATCAGGCGGAACGCTACGGTGTACCGCGCATCGTTTTTGTCAATAAGATGGACAGGGTCGGTGCGAATTACCCTCGCGTCCTGGAGATGATGACAGCACAATTGGGCGCGAACCCACTTCCGCTCCAATTGCCGATCGGCGAAGGCACCGACTTTGCTGGCGTTATTGATCTCGTAACACAAAAGGCAATGCGTTGGGACACAGCCGACCAAGGACAAACCTATTCAGAGATGGAGATTCCATCTGAATTTCAGGATGAAGTTGATCAAGCACGAGAGACGCTTTTTGAAAGTGTTGCCGTTGAAGACGAGATCTTGCTTGAGAAATACTTGAACGGCGAAGAAATTACGCGTGATGAATTATTGGCAACTGTTCGCACAGCGACTTTAAGCGGCGCATTAGTACCGGTGCTCTGTGGCAGTTCTTTGAAGAATCAAGGTGTTCAACCACTCCTTGATGCAGTCATTGATTTTTTGCCCTCTCCTGTTGATGTGCCGTCTATTGAAGGGACTGCACCACAACCTGCCTCTATCAGGGCGCGTGCTAAACCTAAAAGAGATGCAACTTCCGAGGGAGGCGAGGAAGCTAAAATAACGCGTCCCGCAGACGATACTGCCCCCTTTTCAGCCTTAGCCTTTAAAGTCGCGAGTCACCCAACGGTTGACAAACTTGTTTACTGTCGCGTCTATTCTGGCACGCTGCGGCGCGGGGAGTCAATCTACAACGTCCGTTCCGAGAAAAGAGAGCGAGTCAATCGTATTTTGCAAATGCACGCCAATAAAGAGGCTGTGTCTGATGCGGCTTACGCCGGTGATATTGTCGCACTTGTCGGACTTAAGGATACCAAAACCGGGGATACCGTGACCGATGCGAAAGAACCGATCCTATTAGAATCCATCACTTTCCCGGATCCAGTTATCTCTATTGCGATAGAGCCTGAGCGCGCGAGTGATGCGGACGCTTTAGAAGAAACGCTCGAAAAATTGATGGATGAAGACCCGACCTTTACTGTCGGGATTGATCAGGAGACCGGGCAGCGAATTATCTCTGGGATGGGCGAATTGCATTTGGAGATTTTGACTGACAGAATGGTTCGTGAATTCGGGGTTAACGCGCGGGTGAGCAAACTCCAAGTGGCATATCGCGAAACGATAAGTACCGTTGCGGAGGCGCGTGGGACACACATTCATAAAACCGATGAGGAAGGCATTTATGGTGATGTGCTGCTCACGGTTGAACCCTTAGAACGCGACGAAGGATTTCAGTTTGAGGACAACACCGACGAAACACAGATCCCGCGGCAATACATCCCTTTCATTGCGACGGCATTAGAGGGGGCAATGGGGACAGGTCCACGCATCGGATACCCGATGCAAGACGTGAAGGTAACGCTCACGGGGGGTTCCTATCATCCAACGGATTCCTCGGAGGTGGCGTTTGAGGCGGCGGCAGTTCTCGCTTTTGAGAACGCCGTGAGAAAGGCGAAACCTTTGCTCTTAGAGCCAATTATGCAGATACACATCACTGTCCCTGATGAACATGTCGGCAAGGTCATCGGCGACCTGAATGCACGCCGCGCTCACATTAGCGAGAGTTTGGCACAAGACGAATCCGACACAGGACGGGCATCGCTATTGACGCAAGACATCATCAACGCCTTTATCCCGTTATCAGAGACCTTTCAATACACGACCCGACTCCGCTCAATGACACAAGGACGGGGTGCCTTTACATTGGAATTTTCACATTACGAAGTGGTGCCTGAGTCGCTCGCACCCGGTGCGAAACTTGTTAGCTCGGCTTAGACGTAGTAGTCTGTCCATTCTAAAATTGGGAGTAACCCTGTTCGTAGTAGGGCAATTTATTCCCCGTTGTCTCCACGCGGACGTGCGATAAATCGCACTACTACGAACTAATTTATCTACATTTTAAAGATGGACAGACCAGCAGCTTAACGCCCGTATGCTTGCATCACTTTTTCTAATTCAGTCAACGGAATCGCATACATCGTCCTGTCGTTGCGTCCGGTGGTTGTTGTAGCCATTGTCATTGAGTTGACAATAGCCTCCTCTGTTGCTTCAATGACTGCTTGGAACAGCGAACTTAAGCGTCCATTGGCGAGCATCTCGATTTGAAAGGTGCCAGTTTCTGTCCTGCTCGGAAAGATATTCGCCGTGGAAAACGCGATGACGAATTCACCGCTACCATCCGTACTCGGTGTGCCTGTGCGGGCGAGTCCATGTGTCGCACGGATCGCCAACTGCTTCAATTGACGGTGCGTTAACGGCGCATCTGTCGCAATAACAATAATAAATGATCCATCTCTGGTCAGTTTCGGTGGGGACCCTGTGATTTCTTTTCCAACTGGCACACCATCAATGCGTAATTGATGGCGCCGACCCCCATTGGAGTTAACAAGGACCCCTATTGTCCAGCCGCCCCGTTCTTCAGGTAGAACGCGAGAGGAGGTACCGATACCCGCTTTGAACCCGTAGCAGCGCATACCGGTGCCACCGCCAACACAGCCTTCGATGACGGGACCATTGGTGGCATTTTCAATCGCTGCAATCGCGTGCGCTGCTGTGACATGGAGTCCACTAATGTCGTTCAAACCGCCATCATAACACTCTGCTACAATCGGGAGTACAATGTTATTGTCCGGATACCTTTTCACAATGTAACGAACAACGCCATCGTGCACTGCGCCGACACTCAGCGTATTTGTAAGTAAAATAGGGGATTCAATCCATCCGGCTTGGTTAATACGCGCGATGCCAGTTGCTTCACCGTTACCGTGGATGGTATAGGCAGCGCCGAACAGGCGGGCCGTCCAAATATCATCACTTGGAATAACAGCGGTGACACCCGTCCGAATGGAATCGCCTTCATTCAAGGTGACATGCCCGACCTTCACACCAGCGACATCGGTGATGGCGTTGTGAGTACCTGTTGGAAGCGTCCCGATTTGGATACCGATGTCGCGTGCCCGCGCACGGGTATCCGAATCTGTAGATTCAACGTTTACGCTGTATATAGAACATGCTAAAAAAACACCCGTAAAAACGACAAGAATCAACAATTTCAGGTCGCACGGGAATTCAATGCCTTGCATCCGTTTAAGAAATTTCTGCATTTTCCAATTGACCTCTATAAATTTCGCGGATTTTGTTAAAGATAGCAATATATGTTGGCAGCCGGTAGTCGGGGTAGCTCCATTCCCACGGTTGGAACGTTTTGCGATAGAAACGGAGTGTAATTTCGGCATAAATGCCATCACAGAGATAGAGACGGTGGGCGTGATCTTTCGTTGATGCAAGCACTAACTTTGCCAAACAGAGGTAACCTGCGTCTAAATTGACGCGTCGCGCATCGCCTTCCGGCTTCTTTATTGTGAAATTTTGCTCCACCTTATTTGTAAACAGTTTCATCTCTGCCAATGTACCCGCGTCAATGAGCCTTTCAAAACTGATAAATTGCCTGTGGATGTCCAATCCCATCTCTGCTTCATAATAGATTGTGCTTGCAAAAGGGAGCAGCTCGCTTGTGAAGTCAATGGGTCCGAGACGTTGTGTAAGGTCCGGGTAAACGGTTGACAGAAGACACGGTTCAGCGGTCAGCACACCGATAACGGCTTTAACAGGTTGTGGTCTTGTAACGATACCCATGTTATTCTCCAGAGTCAAAGCGTGAGACGAGGTTCCGATGCCTTGTCACCCTAAATTTTATGCATTGAGTATAACAGACAAT
>VXXH01000395.1 GCA_009835515.1 Candidatus Poribacteria bacterium | reverse complement strand
CCGTATGGTTTCAAAGATATTCTGGTATTGGCGATGGGTACTTTCTTTGAAAGAAATCCACAGCAGAATATATGGCAACTGGATAGTTTTTTAACGGAAGCGTTTTTCCCACGCTGGAAAAAATTGACCGCTGCGGATTCGAGCGTTTGAATAGAAAATAAACGTCCGATACAACCTGACAGGGTAATTAGGAACATTTTGCGACGAACCGCTCTTACAGATGTGAGCGCAATTTTTGGCGAAACCGTTCATAAGCGAGATTCGCGCCTGCGATGTTGCCGGAAGCGGGTCCTATCTGGAGCTGCGCCATGGTACCGGAACAAAATAGATTCTGGATCGGGTGGAGTTGTAAATCGGCATCAAGGCGTGGCAAACCTTGGACGAGTGGGACCTGGTGTTGTGTGATCAATTCCTTTAGAAAACCGTAGCGGTGCAGATTGAATTGATATCCTGTCGCCAAGATGATGCGAGAGACTCCCCGAATGACACTTTGCGTTGTTTCAACCTGTAAGTGCTGTGCTTGCTCTTTCCTATCCACCGAGACGATGTTACGGATACAGGTTTCAGGATAGAGATCAATGTTCGGAGCATCTATCAATGTCTCCATAATATCGGGCGTAATGCTCCCTTCACCCCTGTTCTGCTGAATTATGTCGTACCGCCGCTGAAAATCGGTTTCACTTGCAAACTCGGCGAGAGCCTTGGGACCTAACCACACTGGCGGGAAATCAAACTGCTCTGTTCTCAATTGCTTCCGAGCGATCAGTGCCACACTATGCCCGCGTTCACTGAGGCTTTTGGCGAGTGTTCCTGCTGTTAATCCACCGCCAACAATGACAATCTTTGCTGGCGTAGCTCCAAATTCTTTTTTCGACACAGTAAATTGGGATGCATGTATAACCCTGTCAGGGTATTGGTGTTGCCACCGTGTGAACTCCGGTGGCACGTAGGCGCAATCGTCAGCACCGATGGCGAGGATAACACAACGACTCCGAAACCCTTCATTGCCGGTTGAGATTAGACGGAACGGAAACGGACCAGCACCTTTGTCCCACCGTAATTTTGCCACCTCAAACTGATAGTAGACTTGATGTTCGGTTAGCTCAGTAAGTGCAGCGTTGCAGAAATCCGAAAAAAGTTGGGTAGAAGGTTGTGCATAAGGGGGTGCCAATTCACTCGTCCGGTTGTGGCGTTCTGCGTATTCAACGATACCGAGTGCATCGGGGGTAATGTGGTGAACAGCAGGAGAACGGAGAAATGTCATACCTTGGCGTTCTGTCTTGTCTCGCCACTGGGCGAGAGGTAGTGGATGCTGATCGACGATCGCGAGATGTTTTGCGGCTGTAGGTGTTTCGCGGAGCAGTCGAAGTGCAATGGATACGCCGTGTATTCCGCCACCGACAATGGTAATGGGGATATTTCGGTGTGCTAAATGGTTGTCAGTTGTCAGTTGTCGGTTGTCGGTGGGAATGGCTGATGGCTGATGACTCGTCATTAGGCTATCGCAAAATTAATTACGGACTTTACTATAAACCCCCTAAATCCCCCTTATCAGGGGGACTTTAAGGCGATATGCATAAGTCCTATAGATCAAAAACTTAATCGGTATTCGGTCCGGGTAGATGGAAATTTTTAAGTGCGAAAGTCTGTGAGGATAGTGCATCGGTCGCTCGGTAAAGACTGTATCTATATTGAACGACTCCAATTGATGGGGCAACCCAGTAAATTGCGGGTGGACTAATCAAGAAACTTGACGGCTCTGGACTATCCGCGTAAACTACCTCTTCGTGAACGACATAAGTGGTGTAGCTGCCTGCGGGGACGGTGACCTGTACATCTTTTTCAGCGACATAACGCGTGACTTCCACAGGTATACCAGCGGTCTTCTTAAAAACGATCCATTCCTTTCCGAGCTTCAGCGGAAAATCCCAGAGACGGCGCGGTGGGAAATGTTTCGCGTGTTCTATAGTAACACCAGTGGTAGTACTTGGAAGAAAAATGTCAAAAGCGGATTCCACCAATGCTTGCGGTGTTTTGGAAAAGTAGGTCGCAAAAATTGGAAACGGGAACACATCAACAAATTCCGTGTCAAACCGTAAATAGAAAGCATTTGCGACCAAGTGGTCAACAGCCTGCCAGTTGAATTGGTCAGGTTCACCGGGACTAATTGGACTAACAGTCATCTGCCGATGTGTCGTCCCACTGATATCGCGTGTCCCTTCGACACGAAGTGTGAATTCCTCATCGGTATCAACATTGACATACGTCCATGCGGACCCTGTATCTGTGGGGAAATCAATAGCGTGTAAACGTCCGGTGGTATCAAGAGGCGGCAGCGAGGTTTCACCGTGTGGGTCAATTAACCCCTCGTCCCCACAACTACAGAGGAATAGTAAGAAAAATAAAATGGTTTTCGGTTTTCGGTTTTCGGTCTTCAGTAGGAGAGATCTGATATACATCAATCCCCTCTTTAACTGACAACTGATAACTGATAACTGGTAACTCTTCATCATTTCACCACACAGAATTTTCCGGTACTTTGGAAACCGTTCCCATCGGTTGCTCGGAAAAAGTACAGTCCGGTGCAGACCATTTCGCCGCGTGCGTTTGTGCAATCCCATTCGGATGCCTTGTTAAGCACCTTAATTAAGTTCCCAAAAGCGTCGTAGATTTCAACGGTTAAGCCCTTCGGATAGAATGATAAGTGTTTGCCTTGTCCGGCGTAAAGTGGGTTAGGTGCGACTGTGACATTTCGATCCGCACTGTTTGCGATATAGTTGAAGGTTCGTCCTTGCCAGATTCGGGTGCCTGTTACGCCAGCTGGCGTCTGTCCGCGAATTTTATAGAGATAAACACCTGCCGGTGGAAATCCCTTGGTGTGGAATGTTCCGATCCATTTTGTTTCGGTTGCCTGCGTTAAAAAGACGGTATAACTATCTTTATTAGGACTTTCTACCGTGAGGTGTGGCGCGCCTTGTAGCGGTTGCGTGCTTTGCACTTCAATTTGCCATAACCCTGTGCCTTGCGGTTGTGTATGAACAAAGAAGGCAGGTGCATTACTCGGGGTATCAAACCTTGGTACAATGCCGTTTGGCACGATGCTTGGTGTGCCCATAATCCCCATCGCGTTAACAGGCACAACAGCATAATAATAGTGGGTGTTCTCTGGATCAAAGAATACGCTATTAACAACATCCTGAAAGACAGCGGTGTCTTCAAACCGAGTTTGTGTGATGTCCACACGTCCGACGATCTCTATATCATCTTCAGGGATACCGTTGTTATCCCGATCAGCAGCGGCGAGGACTTCATCGGGGTTTTGGAAAGGTTGTGGAACATCCGTCTCACTTTGCAGGACATAGCGTTTTCTCACGATTGCCACGTTCTGTATATCAGTCGAGTTATCAACATTCCACGTCACGATGGGTCCATTACTGCCTTGTGTGACCTGTGCGTTGGCAAGCGTCCCCGTCGGTGGCACGCCTGCTGTATAACTGACAGCCCCACCGAAAGTTCCACCGGGAATTATAACCTGTTCGACATCAGGATGCATATTGATAAGGACGAGGGTAATTTCCTGAATATCTCCGCCAAAATCTTTGAACGTCATCTGTGCCTCTTGGGAACGTTGATAGGTGAACGCCTCTTTGATTTCGGTGGTGCCGTTTCCTTTTCTGACGATAAACTTGGCAGCCCATCCACGCAATCCGGTAAACGTGTGTCGGTCTAATTCCCTCTGAATTTTTGTCCGGTCAGTTTGTGTCAGATTGCTCATGTTTATAGGTGCGAGATCCGCCCCATCGATTTTGATTGCAAACTCCGGCACAACCCCTGCGGGTTTGAAAATGATATACCTTGACGCGAAATGCTCAGGCATGGATTCAGAATCGAAGTCGGTGCGGATTGGATAACTGGTGTGGACATCGTTTGGGTGAATAGCGACGGGCGGAAAACGATGTGCAAACTTATACCCGGGCATGCCGGTTGCAGTATTGGCGCGGTTGTCTGTGAAATAATTCCATACCGTAAAGGTCTTGAACGCCTCGGCGAGGGTGGTGCCGTTGTTGGTAAAAACATCGTAGAAGTTCCCCATCTCGCGATAACTTCCATCGGTGGTATTTCCATAAAACTGCCGAACGATATCGTATCCAAACCGTTCCGCCATATACAATGCCCAGATAACGGAACCGTATTCGTGGTCGCCAATGCGACTTTCCAGTGAGATATCCGGAATGAGAAACCAGCGTCGGAGTTGATGAGTGTAAAGGTTATAGGAATCGGTCTCGTTAGGCTCATCGGGATCGGGAAGCGTATCGCCATCGTCAATGCGCCCACCGTCGTAAGTCATGACTTCTATCCAAGTTGCGGAGGCTTCCATGAACCATATCGGCATATAGGCGTTGTAGCCGAACTGGACACCATGCAGAAATTCGTGTGTGCAGGTTGTTTCAAGATAGCGGATCCCCTCGGCTTTGCCGACGTAATCGTAGATACGGGAATTGATCATGAAATAGGGTGCGACGGTTAGTGCAGTAGCTAAGACGCGCCCTTCAAACCAATCCGCCGTAGTGATGCCGAGTGCGGGGAAGGTAAAGAGATAGACATCATATTTATGATTGCCGCCGTTCTGCGCTGCCCAGAAATCAATATAGGGGACCTTGAATCCCATCAGGTCGATTTGGACGTGGTAGGCGCGTTCCATTGCATCTGCACAGAGGTCAACATAATCAGGCACGCCGTTACGTGGGTGAAAATCTTCAAGCGGCGGCGCGTGCGGTCCGACACGCGTATAGTGGAGCCTGAAGTGGGGTGTGTTAAACTTTTCTGGCAATTCTATCTCGCCGAAGAAGCTGCCGGGGAGTCCGGGTCTTAGGAAAATCGGCTTGAGTTCCTGCCGATATATCGCGGGTAAGTTGTGCCAATTCTTGGCGAGGGTGACAAAACTGTCGGTTACGCATTCTGTTATTTCGTTTGCGGTGTACCCGGGTTTAAGATTGGTGAACTTCCGGGCAGTTTGGATTGCGCTCTGGAGTTCAGGATCCGGTGGGAGGGCGTGTGTAATAGATACGCATGTTATAAAGAGCGCGATGATGATAAGTGCTAATTTCATGTTTTTAACTATTGGGTTTCCGCTCGGTTTTCTCCGTTGTCGAAAACCGGTTTTTGATACAGTTTAGCATGTCTGAGAGAGTATATGTATTTTGACATCAATGTATATTATACAATGTTTCCGGCTTATATGCCAGAGAACCTTTGTTTGTTAGGGATATCCAGCTTGTTGCTGTCCATTTTAGCGGAGGCGTTGCGAGCAGTAAGTACCTTTAAAAGTTTACGGCACACGGAGTGTGCCTACTACCTTGCAAGTTCTTAGGAGAAATGGGTAGGTTTTCCATCGAGGCTGGTGCGGTTGGTTTCTTTCCAATATGCTTCTACGCCTTCTTCACCCTTTTTGGTTGCCCACGCGTTTAGCTGCTCTCTTTCACCGATATAGTCATAAAGCGGGACAGCCATTCCGCACGAGGTTTGTACGAGGTCAACGGTGAGATCAAAGATTTGCCTTGCACCCGGTAGTGGTGTGAACAGCGGGAAGAGTAGCTGCCATTCAGGATCATCCTTGTGGATGGCTTTTGCGGTGCCGTAGAGGCGAAGGATCAAGGGATTATCTTCAAAAGCGGTAAGCATAAGCGTCATGCGTGGGTTTTCTTGGACATGCGCGGCGGTTTCATTCCCGCTTCCGGTCACGTTCAACCAAGCGACGCTGTTTGGATCAAGGATGCGTAAAGAGTCCATGCCCTTCGGGGATAGATTGATTCTGCCGTCAGCAGTTGCGGTTGCGACAAAGAAGATTTTTTGGTCTTCGATGAATTGTTGTAGTTTAGGTGAGATCTGTTTGTATAGTTTTGCCATTTTATGGATTACTCCTAAAACGACTTGAGTGCTGCCCAGGTCGTTGTTAATTTGTCCGAAGGTTCAACTGCTTGTGGCTCCGCGCCTTCAATGTCGCTTACATATTCGCCTTCGTAGAGTCGGACATGATCGATCCAGACATCGACTTTCTCTGCGCCCATGATGATCCCAGCGCGTGTATTGACATCATCTGCTGTCATTTTGAAGGTGATGAAGAATTCCTTCCATTCTTCGGTCAAACTAATTGCTTTTCTGGCGTATTCATTCCACGGGGCACCTTGATGGAGAATACGCATTACGACACTTCTCGGCTTTTCACTCTTTGCCCACAAGTTGTAGGTATAGGTGGTGCCTTTCTCCAAGATGAAGGGTTGCTGGTAGAATTGGATGTGCCATAACTCGCCTGCCTTGCTGATTTTGACATAGACAGCGTTTTTTCCGGCGATGGGTTCCGCCTTTTTGCCTTCGGTTTGGAAGAGTGCGGCAGCATCGGCATGTGTCCAATGGTGCCAGCCATCAAGGTTGAGGTAGAAATCGCCGTTTTTGAGGATATTTTCTGGAGGTTTCTCGGCAGATATGTGTGTTCCGAACCCGAACAGTAACATTGACACAAATAGACAGATATAAGTTAGAATTCCATTAGTCATGTTCACCTTCACCCTCCGTATCATGTTCACCGCCATGTTCTGAATCATGTTCACCGTTTCTATGTTCACCCTCGCCAACTTCAGGATGTGCTGTCCACCGGTCAAAATCCGTGCTTGTTGCAATGCGTTGGACATCTCTTTTTTCACCGGGTGCAAGGTCTGCTGAGAAGGTAGACAGATATTTCCAGCATAGGAATTGTAACACAACTTAGAATGCCGAGTCAAGAAAAATTCCGAGATAGAAAAAGGGCAGGTGATGAACCTGCCCTTGAGATAGGATTCCCGGCAACGACCTACTTTCCCGCGGGGTCGCCCCCGAAGTATCATCAG
>VXXH01000033.1:968-6894 GCA_009835515.1 Candidatus Poribacteria bacterium | reverse complement strand
ATTCCTATGGAGGTAACTTATGAAACGACTATTTCTGATCTTGTTCCTTGTGTCGGTATGCACCACTTTTGCGGCTGCTGATCTGCTCGAAGGGCTTGTTCTGTACATGCCACTTGACGAGGGGAACGGTAAAGCAACCGAAGATTTCTCGGAAAACGGTTTTGAAGGTGAACTCAACGGCGGCGCGAAATGGGTTGATGGCAAATTCGGGAAGGCTCTTGAATTTGGCGCGTCCACTGATTTTGTCGCAATTGAAGATGACGGAGCTTTTCATATTGAAGATGAAATCACACAAGCCGCGTGGGTTAATCTCAATCGGTTGCCGAGTGCACACGCTATCGTTTTCGGGACCCGGATGGGTGGCGGTGGAAGACACATCGGATTCGGCTACGGGATGAACCCCGCAAACGGCATCAAGGTTTGGACAAACGGTGCTGGTGGTGGGTTCTTAGACATTAACGATAACAAAACGGGCTTGGATACCGGTAAATGGTATTACCTTTCCTATACGCACACGTCGGACAACAAAGGTAAGGTAAAAATTTACGTGGATGGCAAAGTGACACACGAGCAGGATTCTAATAATCCTGTAGCACCTGCCGGGGCTACGAGCCAAATTCAGATCGGTACATGGTCTGGTGAAGCCTGGCCTGGTATGGTTGACGAGGTTCGTCTCTGGAATCGTGTCCTCTCTGATGATGAAATGGAACAGAGTATGGAGATGGGTGCAGATGAATTCTTGGCTGTTAACCCTAAGGATAAACTCGCCACATCTTGGGGCAAAATTAAGAAACTTCGCTAACTGAATACCGCAAATGAGGCGGCAATCTTTGTCGCCTCTCTCCTTATCGTTAAGCCCTGAAACACTATGGAACAATACGAACCCGTTTTAAAACGGCTTGAAAAGACGGCAAAACAGTATACCAATATCGCACCGGGAAACGGGCAATTTCTCTCTATTCTTATCCAATCAATTCAGGCACAAAACGTCCTTGAAGTCGGGACAAGTAACGGTTATTCTGCAATCTGGCTCGCTGCAGCCTTGAAAGAAACAGGCGGCAGGCTCATCACGTTGGAGTTTGATCCGGCACGTGCTGCTGAAGCAAAGGCACACCTTCAGGAAGTCGGATTGGACAGCATCGTTGAGATACGCGTCGGAAACGCACTCGACGAAATCCGGGAATGCAACGCAACCTTTGATCTGGTGTTCCTTGACGCGGAGAAGGGCGAATACCAACGCTATCTGGAATTGGTGTTGCCGAACATCCGTTCGGGGGGTTTAATTGTCGCCGATGACACCGTTACGATGCGCGACGAAATGCCGGATTATGTCGAATTCGTCTTTAACACGCCACAACTACATTCTGTTGATATTCCGTTAGACGACGGTATCATTTTGAGTTATAAAACCGGAGATTAACGTATTATTTATACCTTGACATCTTGACATAAAGAGGGCATTGAAAATTTCTCTCCAATCTAAACTCTCAGACAAATCCACCCGTTTCAGTGAATCCGTCATCCGTGGTATGACGCAGCTGTGTCTGCGCTACAATGCGATTAACCTCTCCCAAGGCACGCCAGCGTACCAACCACCGCCCGAAGTCAAAGCCGCTGCGATTGAAGCGATCCAAGAAGGGTATAATCAATATAGCATTACATGGGGTGCCCCGTCGTTTCGAGAAGCAATCGCGCAGAAGATGACGACGTTTAACGACATCCCGACAGATCCGAATAAAAACGTCACCGTCACCTGCGGCTCAACTGAAGGCATGCTTTCTTCGCTTCTCGCAATTATCAACAGCGGTGACGAGATTATCATCTTTGAACCCTTTTATGAAAACTACGGACCGGATACGATTATCTCTGGTGCAAAGCCTGTTTATGTCGCATTGCGAGAGACACCCACATCTGACGGGAGTATCCACTTTACTTACGATCCTGCCGAACTCCGTAGTGCGTTCTCTGTCAACACAAAGGCGATTGTCATAAACACCCCAAACAACCCCCTCGGTAAGGTGTTTACGCTTGACGAGCTGCAAGAAATTGCGGATCTCTGCTGTGAATATGACTGTCTCGCGATTACAGATGAAATCTACGAGCACATGATCTACGATGAAAAGCCCCATATCAGCATCGGTGCTCTGCCACAAATGCGGGATCGGACGATTACCGTGTCGGGGTTGAGCAAGGCGTACTCTATGACAGGATGGCGGTTGGGTTATGTCATCGCTCCAGAGGTTTTAACCAATGCGATCCGCAAAATGCACGACTTCCTCACGGTTGGCGCGCCGCATCCGCTGCAGCGTGCTGGCGTTGTTGCCCTCAATTTACCACCAAGTTACCATAAAGATTTGGTAGCGAAATATGATAAGAATCGCAAACGTCTCGTGAATGACCTCACAGCAGCCGGATTCCTCTGCCATCAACCGGAGGGCGCGTATTACATTATGACAGACATCACCGATTTTGGGTTCTCCGATGATACAACCTTCGCACACTGGTTGGTGGAGGAAATTGGTGTAGGCGGTGTCCCTGGCTCCAGTTTCTACAGCCGTTCACATCTCGGCAGGACAAAGTTCAGATTTATGTTCAGCATGGCAGATGACATCCTCGCCGAAGCTGCCGAACGCTTGCTGCAGATCAAATCCAAAATTTAAAGGTAGTAGGCACGCGCCGTGTCCGGTTCACAATTTTTATCCTTATTGGAGACACCGATATGGACATCTCCCTTGAAAATGAAACACTGAATATCTACAGGAAAGAAATTGAGGCTCTTCTTCGGCGCGAGGAGAAGTATCAGGCTTTAGGTCCCGCTGAACTTGAAGCGATTGTGAACGCGTTTGAATTCACGCTAAAAAACGGACGCGAAAAGGTCAGAGCCCAAATGCTGTACGATCTTATCCATGAGAAAAGGGACAACTAATATGTTGTTAGAGCGGATACGCCTTAAGACTTTCGGTTGCTTCCAAGAGCAGGATTTTGATCTTCATGATGGCATCAACCTCATCTTTGGTCCCAATTTCAGTGGAAAAAGCACGCTCGTCAACGCTATTTTCTTTACACTGACTGGGAAACCGATTGTGCCGCGCGTTGATGCCTCAGCTATAAAGAACGCTAAAGCCTATAGCGGTACAGCAGGACTCCAATTCATCGCAAATAGTGAACGCTATCAGCTTTACCGCGCAACGGGGAGACGTACGCTGCTGCGTTCTGAAAAGAATGGAGCATGGCAGGTACTTTTCGATGATAAGCGTATCAGACCAACGGAAGCGATGTTACAGGAGCGATTTGGGATTATGCACGAGCAACTCGCGCTCACGACATTCCTCCGGGAAGGTGAGATTTTTGAATTTCTTGCCCGTCAATCCGCCACGCGACGCGATATTCTCCATACCCTGCTCGGTATCGATAGGTTAATAGAGGTCCGACAGCGGTTCATTGACACGCGGCGCATTGCTAAACGTGAACAGGGCAGAATTCGCGCACATCAGAATAGTCTCCGGTTCAATGCACAGAATGTGAATGAGGCTGAGGTCGCAAAGATTGAAGCAAAGTTGAAAGATTTGGAAGCCGCTTATGGTGCTGAGACAGGCGATTCGGCACTCATCGCGGAATGGGTGCAGCATCAGATCCGTTTACAGAAACAGTTGACGACCCTCAAGCATCAGCAAGATGAAGCCTTGAGTGGTTTTAACGATATCGCACATCTCCGAGAGATGATGACTGCAATCGAAACTGCGATTCAAGAAGCCTCCGGATTGGAAGCGAAACGGGATGAACTGATGCAACAGACGGGTCGCCTTGAATCCGAGATCGCAGCGTTGGCAAACGTGTGCAACACGCTCCGAACACTCATTGAGAGCGACGAACAGCACTGTCCGACCTGTTATCAGCAGGTTGAACGAGATGTGGTGCAACGGATTATTGATGAGAAAGCGGCAGAGAAATCACAACGTAGTGCCGAATTGGAAGCACACAAACAATCATTAGAAACTGAAACCCAGGAGTTAAAGAGTCGGCGCGACCTTGAACAACGCCTCCAGACTTTGCAGGCACTTTCAATGCAATTTCAACAACGCGCGGAGGACATTGATAAGATTCAAACTGAACTTGATGCCCTTACATTGCGGTTGAATGAGAGAGGAGTCCAACAGGGCGACCGGCCTCCTTCGGATACGCTCACAGCACTTGACAAACCGCAATTGAAGGCACAAATTGATAGCGAGCGTGAACGGCTCGGCAAACTCAAGCAGGAGGAAGCCGTCCGTTTAGATAGACTCGGCGCACTCCAACGCGTCAACAGAGACGCAGCGAAAGTTGAGAAAACCCTCCTGAGCATAGAACTCGCCTGCACCGGGATTGACAAGACCATTGAGGCACTCCAACGGCAAATCCTCAAACCTGCTGAAGACGAATTACATCACTGGCTCGACAAGATGCAACTTTTTTCAGGTTCTCGCGGAAGCGGAGGGCAAACGCGCGTTGACTTGCAGCGCGAGCACCTCCTTCCTTCGCTGAACATAGATGGCACGGATCGGAGTCTGATGTTGCTCAGTGGTAGTGAGAAGATGTTCTTATATCTCTGTTTCAAAGTCGCCCTCGCCAAGGTTTTGGGCAACCCCGGTTTCTTCGTATTTGATGACCCTACCCTCCATTTGGATGGCGAAAGGAAGACATTGATGGTAGATTTTATCTGTCAACTTGCCGAAGAACACCAAGTCGTTGTAACGAGTTATGACGAAGATGTGCGCGCAGGTCTTGAAGGCGCGCATCTCATTGAGATGAGCAGAGAAGCATAACGGTTTCCTGAATCAATTTGACTTAAGTCAAATTGTCATGGTATCTTGTAAAATAAAAGGAGGAATCAGCAATGAAACATCCAAACTGGACAAAAGCCGACTCACATAAATGCAAGCAGATTTGGGCAGAATACCAGAAACAGCACGATATTACCGAACGAATTGGACAGACAGCCGGTATTGATCCGAAGAGCGGTAGAATTTGGTTCGGCGACTCCATTTCAGAGATTGTCGAACACCGACGTACTGAGGGGTTGACTTCTCCACTCTTCTTTGAACGTGTCGGTTTCAAAACCTATTTTCGGAAGGGTGGACATCAATGATCTACGGTACCGTATCCGATATAGGCGTACCGACAATTATTCTCCGAATCGCGGGGCAAGAGTGGTCAGCAACTATTGACACAGGTTTCAATGGCGATCTGGAATTGCCTGAAGTCTTAAGAAATGTTTTAGATCCCCAATATGTAGGAAGAGTGACTTCTTCATTAGCTGGCGGACAAACAATTGAAGAAGATGTTTATTTGGTAGATTTCCCGTTTGATAGTCAGATCATTCAGGCGAGAGCAACTTTTGTGGTCGGCGGTGATATTCTTATAGGGACTCGTTTGCTACAAGAATATCGCCTGCAAATCGACTTTGTCAGACGAACTGTTGTCTTGGAAAAGGCAACGGGACTTACGTGAATTTAGCACACTTAATGCTATATTACCCTCACCGATGAGGAAAATAATGAAAACATTTGGAACCGAAGGTCCTGTGTCGTCAGAAAAAAACTATGTTGTTAGTCGGACCACTGAACTCACCGACTTTATTGATCGGATCAAACAGGGAAAATACCTTGTAATATTTGCACCACGCCAAACCGGCAAAACTACATTCTTCCAATTCGCACTTGATATGCTTGTCGCCGAGGATCCAACTTATTTCCCTATCGAACTTAACTTTGAAGCGTACGTAGATGTAGAACCATCCGATTTTTATAGAAGCCTCGTCGAGGATATTCGTGAAGGGATGGTGCACAATTTCCAAAAACGTGGAAGCACGCCAACTGAAGCTTTAGTGTCTTTCTTGGATACCGCAGAGATAACGGATCATCTGTCGATGCTAAGGTTTTTCCAGCAT
>VXXH01000033.1:0-958 GCA_009835515.1 Candidatus Poribacteria bacterium | reverse complement strand
CTATCGAATTTGCTTGATAATCAAAGGTTTGTTGTTGTCATTGACGAGTTTGATGGCATTCCCAAAACTGCTGTGAGAGGTTTCCTTCATTCGCTACGCCGCATCTACCTCACCCGTAGTGCTTCGCAGTGTCCACACAGCGTCGGTATCGTCGGTGTCAAGAGCATCGCCCAACTTGATTATGACCGCTCGGTTTCTCCGTTCAATATTCACGACGAGTTTGCCTTGTCCAATTTCACGCTTGAACAGGTGCGTGAACTGCTTGGACAATATACCGACGAGGTTGGGCAAGCCTTGGCACCTGAAGCCATCGAAAGCCTTCACAAACAGACAGGTGGACAACCCTTTCTCGTCAACCGACTCGCCCAAATTCTCACCGTAGAACTGGAAATTCCAAAGGCTGAACCGATCACGATGGAACATTTCTCAAACGCGCACACGCGGCTCCTTCGTGAACAAAATCGCAATATTCAGCACCTACTGACCAATATCCGCAGAGACCCGCGCTTTGAAAGGGTCCTCATGGAGATCATATCTTACGATAAGGGCGTGGCTTTCAACTTGGACAATGAAGTGATCAGCGAACTTGTTACGTATGGCGTGATTGCGGAAGATACCGGTGGATTGTGTAAAATTGTGAATCCGATCTATCAATTCCGTATCATGCGGGCATTCAAGCAGCCTGTTAACGGCTTAGAGCGGGAATATCTCCCAGAAGACACCCGCGCCGGTTTTCGCGATTACCTGGCACCCGATGGACACATTCACATGCAAGCCCTCTTAGACAACTTCAAGGACTTCATCGCCCGGGCAGGTTTCAGAATACTGCAAATCCCTGACACGCCCCACGAGTATGTCGGACAGTATCTTCTCTTCGCCTATCTTGACCAGTTTGTTCGCCTCGTCGGGGGTAACATGTACCTTGAAGTCCAAACCGGGCGCGGTAGGATAGATATAC
>VXXH01000698.1 GCA_009835515.1 Candidatus Poribacteria bacterium | reverse complement strand
GATAAGGGGAAATAATGAAAATGAATTCAACATTTCACGTTTGCGCGCTTCTCATGGCAGTACTGGTATTCAGTATACCTTTTGGCACTTTCGCACAGCAGGGTTCCGTGCAGGCTGCTGAAGCCATAGCCAATGCTAAAGCCGATGCTAACAAAGATGTAAACAAGCCTTTATGGTTTGGGGCTGGTTGTCTCCTTTCCGGGTCTGCATTTTTGCTGAAGCCGTATGGTTATTTTGCACTTCCAATTGGTAGTATCGGAGGCTATCTTTACCAACCAGCACCCTTACCTTCGCGGTTGATTGGGAAATCACCTGAGTATATAGCTGCTTACACATCAACTTACAAATCAAAGAGAGGAGAGATTCAAGCGAATTCAACTGCAGCAGGTTGTCTCAGCGGTTGTCTTATCATTGTGCTTGCAACTGGAAGTATAGGTGTTGGATTGGGAACAGCAGCTGCAACGCAGTGAGAAATACCCCTAACTCTTCTTATAGTGCGACCGAAAAAGAAAAGATATTTTGTGCGGTTTTGCTTGGGTATTTCTGCATCGCCTATGCGAACGTAAGTAACCCGACGGTTCCAAGTCATCGGCTGTTAGGCAAGTCCCCCGAATACGTTGACACCTATAGCGATGCATACAAACGTGCCATCAAAAACCGACGGGTGAAGATGGCAGGAATAGGCTGGAGCGTATCGCTGGTGGCAACGCTCTGGAGCCTCTTTATGGATTAAGTCATCTACAGCGACCTCGACGCAAACGATATTGTCCCGCTAAAAATTCTGCCTTATTCAACTTATAGGTTGACATACGCCAAAGAATCTGGTATAAGGATTAGAAACCAAGAACGAAGTGCGCGCAGGAGAAAATCTATCATGAAAATTACCGACATCAAACCTTATCCTGTTTGGGTGGGACACAGGAACCAACTCATTGTTAAAGTAGAAACTGATGAGGGCATATACGGTTGGGGCGAATCTGGACTGTCAAGTCGAGAATTAGCAGTCGTTGGGCGGTTAAGCACTACCGAGAATTCCTGATTGGGCGCGACCCGATGCAGATCGGTGGGTTGTGGCAGGAGATGTACCGGAGCCAGTATTTCGAGGGCGGCCGTGCATTAACAGGCGCGATCTCGGCGATTGACATCGCACTCCACGATATTGTAGGAAAGGCGTTGGATGTACCCGTTTATCAATTGCTCGGTGGAAGGCAACGCGACGCTGTTCCGTGCTTCGCAACGACGGGGGCGGCTACAGTTGAGCAATTGATCGAAAACGCAAATTTGTTGCTTGAAAAGGGGTGGAACGTCATCCGCACAAATGTGTTGCATCGCGCGAAGCCGGGCGAGGAGAACATCTTTGAGCCACGTGAGTCCATCAGTCTGGCGGCAGAGTGGTTGACAGCACTTCGAGAAGCCATCGGACCTGAGCCTGTGCTTGGCATAGACTACCATCATCGGCTGAGTGTTGCCGAAGCCGCATCTTTCTGTCAACGTATGCCCTCCGGCACGCTTGATTTCTTAGAAGAACCGATCCGTGATGAGACCCCAGAGGCGTATGAATCGCTACGGACGATGGTGGGTGTACCGTTTGCTATAGGCGAGGAGTTCTCCAGCAAGTGGCAGTTCCTCCCGTATCTCGAACGCGGTATCACCAACTTTGCGCGCATTGACGTATGTAATGTCGGTGGATTAACGGAATCCATGAAAGTTGCAGGTTTGGCAGAGGCGCACTATATCGATCTGATGCCGCACAACCCGCTCGGTCCCATCTGCACCGCTGCAACGGTTCATCTCGCAGCAGCAGTTACCAACTTCGCTTGGTTGGAAATCCGTACCTCACCGACAGAAAACGCTGGGCGTTATGATGATGATATGTTCCCTGTCCAACATAAACTTGAAGGGGCATCTATACCAGTACCGGATGGTCCTGGCTTGGGGGTTGAAGTTAATGAAGAATTGGCAACATCGCAAACATTCAAGTTCTGGGAATCCCCACATTTGCGCCGACGGGACGGTTCGCATACGAATTGGTAGCACGCTATAATTTCAGAACCTATAATCACTCAACAAAGGTGAGTATCTCTATGCAGGACAACCCTTTTGAAACACGTCGCGAACTTCGTGCGAGGAAACTGGTAGTAGGTGGTATTCTCGCTTTTATCGCCACTGTCATTATTGTCTTAATCTTCTTTAGATACAGTAGAGATGCTCCACTTCCAAAAGCACTGACCGGCTTATTTCTCTACGCTTTCTTCTTTCTGTTTAATTTTGGTGCGCTATCCCGTGCCGGTTTGTCTTATGACCGACTGTTCGGCACATTCCCCACATGGCGTACGTTGGGATGCTATAGCCTCTGGGTAGTACCGCTTGTGGTCCTCGCCATTGCAGCTATCTATGTTTTGTATCTGCCACTATCTTATGTTTTCCCCGGATTTGTCAAGTCGTGGTACCTTGAGGATTCCATAACGATGATCTGGAGGCGTGGCGATAACTATATCCTTGCGAACGTAATCAACTACCTAACGATTGTGTTAGTTGCACCCGTGCTGGAAGAATTCTTCGCACGTGGAATTTTGCTAACGCGATGGACTGTCAAGTGGGGTGTACCGCGGGCTATTCTTGCTTCATCAGTAGTTTTTGCACTTCTGCATACGAATTACCTCGGTGCGTTCTGTTTCGCCTGTGCGATGGCTATTCTCTATATCCGAACCAAGTCCCTTTTTATTCCGATGAGTCTCCATATCGTAAACAACCTAACCGCCTGGATCATGGAATCCCTTACATTGGATACTGATGTCACCATTTCATACGAAACGATTGCTGAGTTTCAAGAATCATGGATGATAGGGCTGATAACACTCGTCATTAGCATTCCGTGCGTTATCTTGTTCTGGAGACGCTATATCCTAAAGACCGATTGGCGTGTTCCGTACCTCATCGAACCCACTGGCAGGGAAGACACCACAAACGATGATGCGCAATAAGATAGGAATAGTCTACACACAAAACGCTCCATTGTCGCTTATGCTTCTATCCAAATAGATACTTTTGTACAATATCTTCCCGCACTGTGACCCCCAATCCCGGAACATCGCGTATAGCGACATAACCGTCCTCTTGTATCCACGGATCGCTGACCAATTCGTGCTGCATTGGAGATTCGTGGGGCTTGAAATCCGCACAATCGGCATGCGGCGAACTCGCAAGCATGTGCAGACTCGCAGCGGTGTTTAAGGCACTGCTCCATGTATGCGCACTGAACTGTAGGCTCTCTGTCTCAATTAGTTTGATGACATGTCGGCTGCCGGTGAGTCCGTGGCAACGTCCCGGATCAATTTGTACGATGTCGACACCGCCGGATTGGATGAGCCGTTTGTAACTCTCAACATCCCACTCATCCTCACCTGTACCGATGGGTGTCGCGACCGATGACCGCAGCTGGGCGTATGCTTCAAAGTTATCGGGCGGTAGCGGTTGCTCAATCCATTTGAGCCGATAGGGTTCAAGATCCCGGAAGCGTTGGATGGCTGTCGGGACATCCCAAATGCGCCGGTGTCCCGGTGTATCAATGACCAACTCAAGTTCGTCTCCGATGACATCACGAACACGACGAATCATTTCAAGATCGCGCTGACGGTCGAGACCGAATACTGCCTCTGGTCGCATTCCCCAACCGCCTTTGACAACGCGGTAGTTTTGCTCTCGCAACCACCGAAATTCGTTGAGCGTCCAGTCCAGGTCTTCCATATCAAAGATGATTGATGCCATTGCAATGATTCTGTCGTGTATTTGACCCCCAAGGAGTTTACAAACAGGTAAACCGAGTGCCTTGCCTTTTAGGTCCCACAACGCCATATCCACAGCACTGACGGCGAATGCAGCGATGCCTTCGGGGCCATACCACCAGATGTGGTCGAGCATTTTATGCCAGTGCCGTTCCACATCCAAAGCATCTTCACCGGTAAGCAACGGGGCAAATCCCTGCTCAATAATTATTTTTGTTGCGAGTGTTGCTTCTCGAAATTGTGAGATACACTCCCCCCAACCCACAAGACCGTCGTCGCTCTCCACGCGAGCAAGTGTAATGTAACGTTCGATACCTTTGTAGTGCGGTTCCGGGTAAGCGAGTGGAAACGCCTGAATTTTTTGAATTTTCATGTTTTTAATCTCCCTTGCGGAGAAGTTAAGCGCGTCTAAACTATCAAGTGCGTTCCTTAAATCCGCACTCCAAATGTAAAGCATTCTCACTGCGAAGCAAAATTATGCCATTTAAGGCATAATTTCATTACGTGCTAACGTTTTTGATGTTACGAAGTTAACAATATTGCGTGCACAGTTCACTGCTACAGCAAGATTAATCGGTTTAGTAAGATAATACAACTACATTGTACTACGGCCAGATTCCATAAGTCGGTATATTAAACAGCATGCCCAATATTGTCCACAGACTTCCGACGGTAAACTGTCCCAATATCAACCCCAGA
This sequence comes from Candidatus Poribacteria bacterium, assembly GCA_009835515.1. GTDB lineage: Bacteria > Poribacteria > WGA-4E > WGA-4E > WGA-3G > WGA-3G. Next base: position 2,421 of record VXXH01000698.1, on the reverse strand, counting down.
AAAAACGGCATTGCCTTTCGATGCGCATTTCGCCCGCCGTATTTCAGCAGAACCAATTTCAGCACCCACGCCACCAACAGTGTAAACCAGATGTAATTGACAGCCCAACTTCCACACACAGCGGCATACGCTGCCGGATGAAAAGGGAACCAGAAGAACTTCATTCGCATCAGCATAAGGAAAAGCGAGAACAGTAAACCGATTCCAGTAAATCCTAACGCCCAATAGTCCGGCGAAAGTGGATGTGTCAACCAATTCTGCAAATTCCGCCACGGTTCAGAACCGTATATGATTGGCACGCGAGACATCTCGTGTACAGCACCGAGTCGGTAAGGGATGGATATAAGTGCCCAAAATTGCGAGAGGATACCGACGACCAGAGCAATAAGAATCGCAAACAGCATAAAACGACTTCGGATGCCTGACGTTGAGGCGAGTTTGAAGCCTTCAAGTTGATGGGGCATCGGATGAGAATCGAAGGTGCGCGTAAAAAACCAAAAAAAAGAGAACATTGAAAGGTTATTCGGTCCCAGCGAACGCGTGCCTACAGCGGCAACCATAACCCGTTCGGGTCCGGTATAGTGTAAGTCGTGCATCGGCGATCCGAGTTCAGCACGCATCCGGGAAACCGCCGTTGAAAAGGCAAAATAGAGTCCGAAGAAGACAAGAATCGCCCAGAGGGACATACCCGCTTTCAAACAAAAGAAGATCAGAAACGCGATACCAACAATAAATGTAAGCATAAGGGCTCGATGCGACATCGGTTCATCCTACGCGGGCGCAGGACTAACTTTCACGCCCAATAGATTCTGAAGGTATTTTCTGCCCCTCCATACCGCAATCAAAAAAATGCCCATATATGCACCAAATCCCTGATAGTTGATGTAAGGATAACCCGTCCCGTCTAAGCCCGCAATGCTGCCGATGAGTTGTTGTCCCTTCCATACCCAAAAGAAAAACCAGCTCGAAAATAGCAGATCCAACGGAATCAGAAATCCGATGCCTAAAACGAAAGGGTAAATCCCCAATCTCAGCCATCCCATTGCGGAGAAGGGTTTCTCTGTGAACCTGAAACGGTATGCTTTCTCATATACGGAAGGTATTGCGGGAAAGACGTGGTGGAGACCGTTAATGATATCGAGAGCCGCTACAAGTCCGAAAGCGATCCACATCAGCCGGTTCGTGAAAAAACCCTCGCTTGTCATTCGCGCTGGAAGTTGGATAATCGGATACGCCAGTTTCTCATCTTCCGTCCACGGTTTCCGCACGATAAGCGTGATGCAAACCATAACAAAGAGCATCGCAAAGAGAAAGCCAAACCAATTCATCACAGGCGTTAGCCAGCCCAACAGATGCTGTTTTGTGTAGAGCGTAGAATCTCCTTCGTAATAGCCCGAAAGAACGTCCTTGTCCGCCACGGCAAGCCATCTCGGAATATACCGCCAAAACAGATCCTTCCAATCATTTTCTGGCGTTGCGAACCAGAACGCGTGCCCCAATGTGGAAACCAAAATCTCCATCATGCTGTGTCCTGCAGTCGCTGAGGCAACGGATAGCATGACGTAAATGACCAAGAGTTCACCTTGAGATAGAGCCATCTGAGGCAGGAATCGCTTGAGTATTCGGTTGAATCCTATCAATACAAGCACGTTGAAAACAACCGTAAAAATCAGCGAGACGATGGTGGGCTGCGCGGAATATTGGACAAGTTCAATATAGGTAATCCAATAACAATTGATCGGGATCAGAATCAGTCCAATTGCTATAGATCGCCAGTAGATGCGAGGGTGCCTCGCCTCTACAGATGAGGACGGTTTTGATGGGGATAGGGAGGGTTTCGTGTGCGGCATTTCGGATCTGTTTTGAAAATTTTGACCCACAAGTTAGAAAAATTATGACGCCTCTTAGATTGACGCGCATTCTGCAAGCACGTCATCCGTCGTCCCCAACGTCTTATAGATTTTTGTTGTACTTGATAAAAATCGCTTTAACCTGTAATACGCTTTTGGTTTTCGTGTTGACGATACTTGTGTCACCTATGTCATTGACTATGGTTTGTTCTCCGGTCTCTACCCGATCGAATCCTTCAAATATGATGCCATCAGCACCGCTCTCGCGCGCCTTCTCTATTAACGTTTCTTGTAACGCCTCTGTGTCCCCTCCATCTGCAGTAGCATGTCCTATCACCAGATAGCCTTCGGTTATACCATCTTCTGAAAAGTAAACATCCACATGAGAAGTAGGTGGATAGGAGTCCCCAAGATAATCGACATCGATATCGCTACCGCAAGCGGTAAGAAATAATATCATTGATAGAATCAACACGATAATTTTCCCATTCACATTTGCGCGCAACATGAGAAAACTCCTTAGGACTTACGCATTTGCTTTTAAAGTCCCCCTGATAAGGGGGATTTAGGG
>VXXH01000599.1 GCA_009835515.1 Candidatus Poribacteria bacterium | reverse complement strand
CGGGTACCTCATGAATGCGATGCCCCGCGCGTAAGATTTTTGCCGTGACTTCGGGACAGAATTCGAAGCCTTCACATGTCAAATTCAGTCGCATTATTAATTCTGTGGAAAAGGCTTTATAGCCCGTAGATTCATCCGTAATCCGGCACCCGTAAAGGAGATTCGTGTAGGTGGCAAGGAGGCGGTTTGCTATGAAATTATGAAAACTCGCATTCCCGCGCCCATTTAGAAACCTCGATCCGTAGACGACTTGAATACCTTCCTGTTCAAGTGGCTTTAGGAGTTCAGATAAATCTGCAGGAGACAACTCCATATCGGCATCCTGGATAACGACCGCTTCCCCTTCCACATGCGGAAGCCCACTCCGAATCGCAAAACCTTTGCCGCTATTCTCTTGGCAATGTACAACCGTTAACGCATAAACTGCTTGTAGGTCTTCAAGTGCTTTGTGCGTACCATCAGTGGACCCGTCGTTGACAACAATAAGCTGTTTTTCAATCGGCAGTGAATGCACAGCCTCGACGACCTGCTTAATCGTTTGCTCTTCGTTGAACGCGGGAATGATTACAGATACCAACATCGTTCATCACACCCCCGTCCAAGCATGTTAGAGTAATGACCGGACCATACCGCCATCTACTTGAATAGTTGTCCCCGTTATATAACTTGCGCGTTCCGATGCGAGAAATACAACCAAGGTTGCGAATTCATCTGGATCCCCGATTCTGCCGAGCGGGATGTCCGCCGTCATCTTTTCGAGTGCTTCATCAAACGTGATGCCCGCCTCTTCGGCACGTACCGTTGCAAGCTGCTGGATACGATCCGTGAAAATAATACCCGGGCAGACGTTGTTAACCAAGATTTTGTCCGGTGCCAATTCCGTTGCAAGCGTTTTCGCAAAGCCGATCACACCTGTTCGTGCCATATTTGACAACATAAGATTATCTACAGGCTGTTTAACAGAGACAGAGGTGAGGTTGATAATCCGTCCACCGCCGCGGGTACGCATTGAGGGGACGACAGCACGGCAGAGATTGATCGTGCTCATCAAGTTTAAGTGGACCGCGTCTTGATAATCCTGAGCATCCAAGTCATCAAAGCGTCCCGCTCTGGGACCGCCTGCGTTGTTGACTAAAATATCAATACCGCCGAAATGATCAATCGCCGTGCTAATAAGACTTTCAACTTGCGCTGGTTGACTAACGTCGGTCGGTACCGCTAACACCTCAGTGCCAGTCTGATTCCGAATGTCATCCGCTGTTGCCTGGAGTGCGTCACTATTTCTGGCACAGATAGTAACTTTTGCACCTTCTTGTGCTAAACCGAGTGCGATTGCGCGTCCAAGTCCTTTGCTTGAAGCACCTACAACTGCAACTTTGTCCGTGAGTCCGAGGTTCATACGTTTCAATGTGGGTTTGTAGCCCTACAACCTTTCAAAAACAGAATCAATTTTAACAAGTTAAGTATAACATTATGGCGGCGTAATGTCAAGCGCGATTTCCGTGTTTCCCGCTCCAGCAATATGTAATCAGTATCTTCTTGTAGGAGCGAGTGTTTTTACTTGGGGTGTTTCTACGGATTTCTGCGGATTTTTTGTTGCTCACGATCTTTGTTGGATACCTTTCTACTTATAGTTTGTATTAAATGACCGCATGAGTTAAACTAATCGTATACTATAGTTTGGACAATTTTTTATAATTCACATGTAGAAGTAGGTGTAGGTTGGGTTGAGCGGATTTCATCGCCCTGACAAGTAAATTTAGAGAAAACAGTTGACACACAACCCTGTTTTCTGTACAATAGGCTAAATTTTGTAGGAGTGATCTCCAGCGCGCGATAGTTAAAAATGGCTGCATCACAAGAAACATCTTATCAAGAACCGCTTCTGGAAATTTCTGGCTTAAAGACAGTTTTCCCAACAGATGATGGCATCGTCAACGCCGTGAACGATGTCAGTTTCTCTATTGCACGTGGACAGACCGTAGGCGTTGTCGGTGAAAGCGGTTGTGGAAAAAGTATTACCGGGCTCTCACTCCTCCAACTCGTGCCATCGCCAGGCAGAATTGAAGCTGGTGAGATTCTTTTTCATCGAAACGGCGATGCTAATCCGTTGGATATCGCACAAGTGCCGCCGAAAAGCGAGTTGATACGCGAAATCCGAGGCAACGAAATCGCCATCATTTTCCAAGAACCGATGACCTCGCTCAATCCGGTTTATACCGTTGGCGACCAGATCGCCGAAGCGGTTGCTCTACATGAACAGGTGGACAAAAAAACTGCCCGTGAACGTGCGATTGAAATGCTCACACGTGTCGGCATCCCCGCCCCCGCGCAACGCGTCGATGAATACCCACATCAACTCTCAGGGGGCATGCGCCAACGTGTCATGATCGCAATGGCGCTCTGTTGTTCACCCGCGCTGCTCATCGCAGATGAACCGACAACCGCGCTTGATGTGACGATTCAAGCACAAGTGCTCGGTCTCATGCAAGAACTCCAAGCGGAAATGGGGATGGCGATTATGCTTATCACGCACGACCTCGGCGTTATCGCTGACCTCGCTGATGAAGTCGTTGTGATGTACGCAGGGCGCGTCGTTGAAAGCGGGAGTGTTGATGACATCTTCTATAATCCGCTGCATCCGTATACACAAGGGCTCCTCAAATCTATCCCTGTTCTCGGTAGGACAGTCCAGAAGACGTTACCCTCTATACCGGGGACAGTGCCACATCCGTTGGCACTGCCGACAGGGTGTTCATTTCAACCACGGTGTCCTGAACGGATACCAGAATGTGAGCAGATGCCCGAACTCAAGACAATCAATAACGATGCCCATGCTGTCCGATGCTGGCTCCACATAGATTCACAAGGATAAGAAACGGAACAATGGCGAATTTAAGACCGAACATATCCTCAGTCGCGTCAGAATTAACCGAACACCATCGTGAAACGAAGTGGAACGATGACCAGATGCCCATAGTTAAAAATACGAAATTGCTTCAGGTGAACGACCTCCGAAAATACTTCCCTATCCAGAAAGGGATCCTCCAACGCACCGTCGGCTATGTAAAAGCGGTAGACGGGATCAGTTTCGACGTGAGCCGTGGTGAAACGCTTGGCCTCGTCGGCGAGAGTGGCTGCGGAAAGACGACTGCTGGACGCTGTCTGCTCCGACTCATACCACCGACAAGTGGCAGTTTCATTTTCGGTGAGGAACAGGTAGATCTGGCGAAATTGACACACCGCGAGATGCGACCTTTTCGGAAACGCATCCAGATGATCTTCCAAGACCCGCACGCCTCGCTCAACCCCCGGATGACGGTCGCCGATATCGTCGGGGAGCCGATGCGTGTCAACCGCATCGAGAAAGGGACAGCACTTCAAGACCGGATTGTGGCATTACTTGAATCCGTCGGCTTGCGATCACAGGATATGCGCCGCTACCCACACGCCTTTAGCGGCGGGCAGCGTCAACGTATCGGCATCGCGCGTGCGTTAGCACTCCAACCTGAACTCATTGTCGCAGACGAGCCCGTCTCGGCATTAGATGTCTCGGTGCAAGCGCAGATTCTCAACTTGTTGGCAGAACTCCGCGAAGAATTCAATCTCTCTTATATCTTCATCGCACACGATCTGAGCGTTGTTGAACACATCAGCGACCGTGTCGCGGTCATGTATCTCGGCAAAATTGTTGAGATTAGCGATGCTGAAACGCTCTATGAATCGCCGAAGCACCCCTACACGGAAGCGTTAATATCCGCAGTGCCGCTCCCGGATCCGAATGCGCAGCGTGAACGTGAGCATATCCGCCTTGAAGGCGATGTCCCCGATCCTTCGCAACCGCCGACTGGCTGCTATTTTCACCCGCGGTGCCGCTACGCGACTGATGTATGCAAACAGGAAACACCAGAACTTCGAGAGGTTTCACAAGGCGTTCAGGTGGCTTGCCACCATAGCGATACGTTGGAACTACAGGGAGTTTAATGATGCCAAAGCAGAAAATGTCTCCAGATGAACTCTCGGCATGCAGAAAACGGTTGGAGCAAGTATGGAAAAACCGAATCGTGGACGAAGGGTTGCTCCATCAGGCGTGGCACACCGCGCACAAGGTGGCGGCACTGCTTTACGACGAGTTCAACGCAACCCAAGTCTTCGTCTTCGGTTCACTCACAGAACCGATGGGGTTCACAAAGGGATCGGATATCGATATCGCTGTGTCAGGACTCTCCAACGATGCCTACGATAAAGCGTACGGAAAGGTTGTATATTTCGATGCTCCGTTCAAAATAGACTTCATCAATTTTGATAGGTTGAAGGGACTTTTCCGAGAACGTGTAAAACACCAAGCGATCCCTATCGAAAAAGGAACTCATCCAGTATTATGGCAGACACTATACAAACATCTTCAGCGGCAGGTTTTCCCCACCGAGGATGAAGATATCTACGAAATGAACCGAAAATGGTTGACGCAACGCATCAACGATGAACTTACAAAAATAGAATCTACCGTTGGTGGAATCGCCACAGCATTGGAAGACATTGAAATACTTCCCGTTGCTGCTAGGCCATATATCCAAGAGTCAATTGCAAAAAAACTTGCTGATGTCTATAACGGTATAGAGAACATTTTTAAGAGGGTTGCCAATGAGGTGGATATGCACTTACCGACTGGTGACAGTTGGCATAAAGATCTGCTCTCGCAAATGACAGAACAGAGACCAGAACGCCCTCCTGTAATCTCCGAAAAGACTTTTCTCGGATTAGAGGATCTCTTGAAATTCCGTCATGCGTTCAATAATATCTATGGCGAAGAATTGGTTTATGAAAAAATCGAACCGCATGCGAAGTCCATTAACGAACTGTTTGCAAGCGTGTCTGAGGACCTAAATACGTTCACTGACTCCCTTGAAAAGCGTGAAGAGGACGCTTAAAATGCGAAAGCGAACAAAAACATCTCAGACTGCAATTTGGCCTCTCATTTTGCTGATTTTCATTGTTGGATGTTCGGGAAATCCGTTAGAAGATGTTTCCGATTTCCCGCGTGGGATCGAGGCGAAAGAGGCACCGATATGGGCAAAACAGGTCGCTGCGGGCAAACTGCCTCCATTGGCAGAACGGCTCCCAGAAAATCCCCTTATCGCCAAAACGGATTTCGACGGGTATGAACGTCCGGGGCCATACGGTGGGACGTGGCACCGGTTCCATACGCATCCAGATTTAGGGACGTGGAAGATGACGGCAGGATATGCACCGCTCATTCGTTGGAAATTTGATGCCTCTGGTTTGGAACCCGGTTTAGCAGAATCGTGGGAGTTTAATGAAGATGGGAGTATGCTGACGTTGCATCTACGTAAAGGGGTCAAATGGTCGGATGGGCATCCTTATACTTCAGCCTCGTTCGCTTACTATTATGAACTCTGTCTTGATGAACGGCACAAGTACGGCGCGCCTGTCTGGTGTAAGGTCAATGGTATCCCGATGGAAGTTGAAACGCCCGATGATCATACAATTGTGATGAAATTCGCTGGTCCCAACTGGCTCGTACCGCTTTGGTTGGCGACCGGTTTTTGGTGGTGCAATCAATACAACATCCCAGCACACTACATGCAGCAGTTCCATCCGGACAGTAACCCAGCGTATACCGATTTCATCCGATTCGAGAAAGAAAATATCCCACATCAAAACCCGGCGCGTCCGACGTTGTGGCCCTGGCGGGTGACAAAATACGAAAAGGGTGGCTTTCGTGTTGAACTTGAACGCAACCCGTATTACTATGTCGTCGATACACTCGGTAGACAACTCCCTTACATTGACAAAGTCAAGACCAGTTTAGTCCCCGAACCACAAGTGCGTGTGCTTAAAATCCTCGCGGGCGAGATTGACTGCCAATACCGCGGGATGGAACTCCGCGATCTGGCACTCTATCTGAAAGGACAAGAGAAGGGTGGCTATAAGGTACGACGTTGGAAAAGCACGGCTGGGGCGCAACCTGCTATCCTGATTAACTGGACCGCGCCTGATCCTGTGTTAAGGAAAATTATCCGCGATCAACGGTTCCGCAAGGCACTCGCTTACGGCGTTGACCGCGTGAAATGTAACGAAATCGCATGGCGTGGATTGTTGGAACCCCAGGCAGCAACGGTTAGCCAAGAGGGATGGCATTTCGCTGATGAAGACGGGCAGACGCTCTTTGAGGAATGGAAACGCGCCGATGCAGACTTTGATATCGCTGCCGGAAACCGTCTCCTTGATGAGATGGGACTCACAGAACGTGATAAAGACGGTTATAGACTGCGTCCAGATGGCAAACGGATTGAGATGCTCATGGACGTGCCGAGTTCCAATCTCAACAGCCAAGAGAATGACATTGGGCTAATTATTCAAGAAGGATGGGAACAACTCGGCTTAGAAACCTTGCTCTACACGCCACCCGGTGCCGAATTGAGTCTTCGTCGGACGCTCGGTAAATTCACAATCAGCATGCACGGTGAAGCAGAGATGGATCTCTTTACTTATCCCGACTGGGTGTTTCCCACGCTCGCGAAGTACTGGCACCCGAAGGTCGGGAAATGGTATGAAACGGGCGGCGAAAAGGGGGAACCCCCCACCGGGCCGCTAAAGAAACTGCTTGACTTATACGATGCGATTAAGCGCGAACCTGATGAGAAACAGCGACATCAATACGTTCGGGATGCAGTCAGAATCCACATTGACGAGGGCCCCTTTCACCTCGGTTCCGCAGCGCGTTCGCCTTCGCTCTTGGTCGTCTCGAACCATTTCCACAACGTGCCAAACGACGGCATTTTAGGGCCGTGGGCGATTGTTACACCAGCGACCCATTACCCCGAACAGTGTTGGATATCTAAGGAATAGTTGTCAGTTGTCAGTACTCAGTTTTCAGTTAAGAGGACTCTTGTAACTGATAACTGTTAACTATTAAAAC
>VXXH01000149.1 GCA_009835515.1 Candidatus Poribacteria bacterium | reverse complement strand
AAGTTGATAGACATTATACACTGATTTGCACGTGAAGTCAAACAAAATTTGGAGCCAGTTATTTTTCAGTTATCATAAAATCCGAAAATATATTGACATTTCAATGGACAGTTGTCGCAAATATACTTTATCGCCACTGATAACTGACAACTGATACCTAAAATCAATCTTGACACCGCAGTTTAGACATGGTATCCTAATAATTGGAGGTGGTTGCAGTGCGGGGCATCTCTACAGAAAATCATAAGACACGTGAACTTTTGGCAACCTTGAAGTTGCTGTCACCAGGGACCCATCTGAGAGAGGGTATCGATTATATCATCCAGGGTAAGACGGGTGGACTTATTGTCATTGGCGATACACCGGAAATCTTAGATTTGACAGAAAGTGGCTTTCGGATCAATTGCCAATATACACCCGCGCGTCTGTATCAATTATCAAAGATGGATGGGGCAATTATCCTTTCCGAGGATATGAAACGGATCGTTCGCGCCAATGTGACGTTAAGGGTAGACCCATCTATCCCGTCCAGTGAAACCGGGCTCCGCCACCGATCGGCAGATAAATTTGCTAAACAGACAGAACACATCATTCTTGCTGTGTCACAGAGTCGGAATACGCTCACCTTATTTCTCAAAGACCAACACTATATCTTCCGGGAACGTCCGGTTCTACTCTCAGGCGCGAATCAGACCATGCTCGCACTGACCCAGTACGTCAAAGCCATGAAAGATGCCGTCGCTATGCTGAATTGGGCAGAATTAAGTGGGAACGTCACATTAGCGAATGTTGTCACGGCGATCCAACTCTGTGAAAGGGTTCGCCGTGCTGAACAGGAATTGAACCTATACAGAATAGAGTTAGGCACACAAGCACAATCCATTCAGCACATCCCAGAACTCACAACTGAAATTGACAGCGGGCTGCTGATTACTAAAGATTATTATCATGAGAGTCTGCGCGATGAATCTGAAGCCGTCGAGAAAATTATCAGGCTTGATGCCAACAGTCTTGCACATCAGAGTAATATCAGTGAGGCTTTAGGCTATCCCCGAGATATTCGGAATACCTTTGAAGTCCTTGAACCCCGCGGATATCGAATGCTGAGACAGGTGCCGCGTATCCCTTTCAATATTGTTGAGAACATTGTTCACGAATTCAAAACGTTGGATAGAATTTACACAGCCGCTATTGGTGAACTCCAAGCAATTGATGGGGTCGGAAAAGCAAGGGCATCTACAATCAAGGACACACTCTCGCAGATGAAGACGACTACGACCCAACCCCACGTGCTTGCTTTGTCCATGTATGAATAAGAGAAAATACCACGATAATCGTGTTTTTTATCGAGGTGCTGAATACTGTAGTAAAAAAACTGGAAATTAAACCGAACTGAACAATAAAACAGAATTAGAAGGAGTCAGAAAATGAAACAGTTCATTGCTTTACCGGGGAAGTATAACTTCGCATTGCGTAGGATTTTGATTGTCGCGATGCTTCTCGTCTCTTTGGCTTTGGCGGGTTGCGGTGGGAAACTCGGAAAAATTGAGCCATCTGTAGTTGACACGGCGATCGCAGACGCAGAAGCAGCTATCACAGCAGCACGGGACGTTGATGCCGCATCGCTTGCACCGGATGTCTTTCGAGCCGCTACATCCAACCTTGAAGCCGCAAAAACAGCACTCACGGCAAAGAAAGGCAACGACGCACTCCAGCTCGCATACCAAGCAACCGCTGATGCCAGACTTGCACACAGGCATGCCATTAACGTTAACAAAAACTCCAAATTGAATGCAACGATCCTTGAAAAAGAGGCAGGGACGGTGGAACTCCGTCAGAAACTCGGCAGGAAGGAAACAGAACTCGCACGCGTCAAGTCCGAAATGCAGGCAGCTCGCGGTGAGGAAGAGCAGTTGAGCCAGAGGGTTCGCGACCTTCAGCAAAAGAACCGTGAGCTGAGCGTTACACGGGAAAACTATGGAAAACAGGTTGCTGAACTCATCACAACTTTGGAGGAGATGCAGATAAGCGGTAAGCGGGCGGAAACTGAAATCCGCAACTACGGCAAGGAAATTTCGGCACTCCGCCGTAGACTCGATATCGCCGACAAGGTAGTTAAAGAAGAGGGCTATCAAAAACGCGCCGCTATCGCTGAGGCAGAATCCCTCAGAAAGCAGATACGCGAACAAGCTGAAATCTATACCAAGAAACTTGCAGAGGCGGGTCAGCAGGGGATCGCCGCAAAACATGCAGATTTTCTTACACAACAGGCACAAGCATCACGTGCTTATGAAGCCAGTAAACCGCCACTTTCTCCCGCGAAGACCGGACGCACCTCGCTCTCTACAGAGCAGATAGCCGCTGGCAAAGCCGCACTTAGTAATTGGGAAGCGGCATGGCAGCGCCAAAACCTCAATGGGCATCTCGCCTATTATGAACACAACATTGTTGTTGATAAAGTGGTGATTCACGAGAGTAAAGAAGATCGAAGTAAAATTGACAGACAGCAGCTGGAATCGAATCTTCGTCAGATGAATGAACACACTTGGCGGAACGTCAAAACCGACACGGAAGTCGAAAGTGAAAGCATTATCAGTGTCCAACAAATGAGTCGGTTAGTTACCCCTGCAGCTGACGAGAATGCGACTGCGCTCTATAATATTTGGATTCGCGAAGTTTGGATACATCGGGTCGGGAACGGTTGGAAAATCCACCATGAGATCTGGAAGATTTTTGAGAGTGTGCCAGACTTTTAAACTACGAGGGAGGTTAAATTGTGAACGACGTACAGAACAGACAAAACAGTCCTAAGAAAACCATTATATCCCGGAACCTTATATGGGGCGGTGCTATTGCGGCAATCGTTATCGCTTTTGTCTTATTCCTCGTGATATTCATGAGCTCGAGTGAAACGCCTACCGCCTTTCTGGCGAAATGGAAAAGTGCGCTCGAATCCACCGATGCCAAAAAGTATGAATCCCTCTGGGTAAAAAGTGAACGCCAGCACCCTGATAGAGGCTATCAAAATACAGCAAGACTACTAAGAGATAACATCAACTTTGAAGTTAATCTTGAAGGGAGCGGTCAGCCCTACCGAGTCCCGCGATTCCCGAATCGCTATCGAATTGAGGGGATCCCTGTGACGGTTCACCTTCCAGATGGTCCGACACAGCAGTTGCGAAATCTTGTTATTGAAAAGAAAGGGATTATCCAACAACGGTGGAAAATTATTCAAGATGAAGTCGCCGGTGAAGGAATTGTCGCGACGGTAGCACCGGAATCCACACCGCAACCAAATCTTATCAATAACGCCAATAGCCCGGTAGCCCCCACAGTCATCGCTTGGAAGAGCGCATTGGAAGCGCAGGATGTACAGAAGTACACCGATTTGTGGGATAAGTCCGCCCGAAAAAAGCGGGCAGCAAGTTTCCGACGCGCGACGGAGTTAATGTCGCAAACCCACATCGTTGAAATCCAATATGCTACCTACAGTTCTGTGCCAACTCAGAAAAATCGCTATGTGGTTGACGGCATTCGCGTAACTTTGCAAAATGGTGAGGAGATCATTGAAACTCACAATCGCACACTCACTATCGAGAAAAAGGGGTTCTTCAGACGACAATGGAAACTCATTAACGATCAGATCGGTGAGATATCCGGTGCCATCGCGCTCGCGCGGGCTGAACAAGTGGAAGTTAACACAGTTTCTGGCGAAGAGTCCGGTGGAACTTTCGATGGAAATGCACCGATTGATACGCATCTTAAAGTGAGGCAAATCCTTGGGAAATGGCAAGAGGCTTGGGAAGGGAAGGACTTGGAGACTTACATGTCTGTCTATTCAGACAGTGCCTTGATCACGCGTGTCACTATACGTGGCGGTGTAGAAACTGAGGTTTACCTTAAGAAAAATGAACTCCGTGCCAAGATGAGAAGACTGAATAATCTTTACGGGGACATCCAGGTGGGTATCTCTAATTTGCAAATTAACGGTGATCGGGCAGTAGCAGATGTAACGTTCTTGCAAAAATTTACAGGCACTCCCGCAAGTGGCACCCGTCCTGCTTACTCCGATATCGGCACCAAAAAACTGAATTTGATGGTAGATCCGACCGACGGGCACTGGCGAATTTATGCAGAGACATGGAAACGCTACGAAAATGTACCGGACTATCCAAAAATGTAGGGGAATGGTTGTCAGTTTTCAGAGGGAATAGTTATCAGTTATCGGTTTTCAGTTTTCAGTTAAGAAGGTTCTTGTAGCAGTTGAGGTTACTGGTCAAGCAACAGCAATCTCTTTAACTATTCTCATTACGAAGTATGACAACTGTCCTGACTGCGAAGTATGATAGTTGATGACTATTAGGAAATATGCACACTGCGTACCAAACCAAACGTAAAATTGAGTTCGCCGATACCGATATGGCAGGGATCGTCCATTTCACGCGATTTTTTGTCTTTATGGAATCCGCGGAACACGAATTTCTTCGGAGTTTAGGTACGAGTGTCGCAACCGAATGGGAAGGAAATAAGATCGGATGGCCCCGACTCGCGGCTTCGTGTGAATATCTAAGCCCACTTCGGTTTGAGGATGAGGTGGATATCTGCCTCTGGGTCTCGAAAAAAGGGGCAAAATCGCTTACATATCAATTTCACTTTACGCGTCAGGGAGAAGATATCGCGCGCGGCCAACTCACAACGGTCTGTTGCATAACGAACCCCGGTGAGAAACTGCGTGCTATTCCTATCCCTGATTTTATTGCAGACCAAATACATGCCTCGTCATAACACGCATCTTTCGCTGGAAAAAAGACGATTGTGGGTGTTTTGCTTGGGCGTTCCTTTAAGTCTTGTGCCTGCCCACACTACTGAGAAACCACAAAATCCATGGAACAATCTCGCGCTGCTACTGCCTCGATTAAAATAGCCAACGTATCTAAAGACTTCGGAACGGTCGGAGTCCTACGGAATATCTCATTTAGTCTTACAGATGGAACGTCCGTCGCTATCACGGGTCCCTCTGGTTCAGGCAAAAGTACACTGCTACACATCATCGGCACCTTAGAAGAACCCTCGGCTGGACAGGTCAAAATTAACAACACAAACCCATTTACCCTTTCTGAACCTGAACTTGCACGGTATCGAAATAGGGTTATTGGATTTGTGTTTCAAGATCACCATCTGCTGCCACAATATTCCGTACTCGAAAATGTTCTGATCCCTTCACTCGCCTTTAAACAGGATCCCGGTGCAACGCAACGCGCACATCAATTGCTCAGACGGGTTGGGCTAACAGACCGGCAAACGCACCGACCGGGGCAACTGTCAGGCGGCGAACGCCAACGCGTCGCTATCGCACGCGCACTCATCAACCAACCCGATATTCTCCTCTGTGATGAACCGACGGGCAACTTGGACACTGCTACTACCGATACTGTCGCCGATCTGCTCTTTGAGTTGCACAACGCTGAAAAAAATATTATGATAGTTGTCACACACAACCTCGCGCTGGCTTCACGTTTTGAGCAACACCTGCAGCTCGTAGATGGCAGATGTACGCTCGAAAGAGACACCTAACACACCTAAAAACAGAATGCACAAATTCTCTTGGAATTCCCTTAAACACTTTTGGCAGATACATCTTACCGTCGCACTTTGCACCGCTGTAGCGACGGGTGTACTCGCAGGTGCTTTAATCGTCGGTGATTCTGTGCGTGGCAGCCTACGAAGTCTCACGACAGAGCGACTTGGTGCCATCCAACACGCCCTCCTCGCAGACCATTTTTTTCAACCCAATCTCTTGCAGCGGGAAAATAAAGTGCCAGCAATTCTACTAAACGGCACAATCGTCGCACCACAGACACAGACACGAGCATCAAAGGTTAACATCACTGGTGTAACGGACGATTTCTTCACGTTTTGGCAAGAGGATACCACCCCGAATCTCAACAAAACATCTGAACAACCCTTCAACGCCATCGTCATCAACGAGACGCTTCAAAACGAACTGAACGTCCAAGTCGGTGATACACTGCTCGTGAATATGTCCCAAACCGCGGACATCCATCCAGAATTCCTGCTCGGTGAACGGGACGCAGCCAACGCCATCCAGAGCCTCCGTTTGGTTATCAGCGATATAATTCCGACCAAGAACGCTGGACGGTTCAGTCTACAAGCACATCAAAGCCTCCCGTTCAACGCTTTCATAGCACTCCCTGTTCTCCAAAAAGCACTCGGACAAGCGGGCAAAGTGAATGCCGTATTCACTGCGGATACGGACGCAATTTCGGCGGCGGATCTATCGTTAACCCTTGAAAGTCTGGGGTTACGTATTAAGACGCATGAAAACCACTTCGATCTCCAAAGTCAGCAATATCTTCTCAAGCCAGTGCTGTCCGAAACCACCCGAACGGTTGCCACTGAAAATCGTATCCCGACCTTACCTACACTCACCTACCTCGCAAATACAATAAGTGCTAACGATAAGGTTATCCCTTACTCTACAATCGTGGCACTCCCGACGGATGTGGGGGCTTTTTCGGAACTTCTTAACAGGTATACGACCGAAGCGGACCGCCTCGCGTACGAAGAAGCGGACAATCAAGGACGCAAACGATTGGAATCAGAAAAACTTGAAAAGCGCAAAGAACTTGAGGAAGAAATTAGCAGGATAGAAAAAGAAGTCAGTAGCCTAAAAAACACGAAACAGCAACTCAGCAATACACCGGAATATAAGCAACGAGTGGCGGAAATTAAAGGGGCATTAGCGGAAATTAAAAACGCATTAAATGCAATTCGCGCTCGTGGAAAACCCGGCGAAATTACGCTCAATACATGGACAGCAGCGGACTTAGGGGTGAAAGTCGGTGATGAAATCAGCATCACCTTCTACACTGTTGGTGTTGAGGAAGAGTATATCACTGAAACAGCACTCTTTTTTTTAAAAAC
>VXXH01000045.1 GCA_009835515.1 Candidatus Poribacteria bacterium | reverse complement strand
ATAACGCAATGCCTGTTTCATCTTAAGTATTCCGCTTTGTTCGGTTTCTTAAAAATGTACTAAACTCTGGATTATATTCTAAGGATTCTTGTATTGTCCAAACTCTACTAAAAACGTAAGCAATGAGAATCTATTCATTTTTAATTTCGCCCCACTGCGTGGTGAGCAACTGTGGTTGGGGTGAGACGGGCAACGCATACGCCGGATCAAACCAATCCGCATACAAATTTCGACTGATGGCAGTCAGTTGTTTCGGCTTATCATTACCGAATATGAGTCTGAAGAGTTGTGTTTCATCGAAATTGCCGAGAAGACCTTTAACTTTTCGTTGATAAAGCAAGGCATTCCCGCGTGGAGACCACACTGGATAATCAGCACCGAAATCCTCTTTAACGACCACCTGTTTTAAACCTGTACCATCCGTATTAACAACATACACTGTTAGATCATCAAAGCCTCTCAAACGACACGCTTGGTTCTCAACGCACTCCATGCCAGCGAACGCAAGTTGTTTCCCATCCGGAGACCACTCGACGTTGAATATTACAAAGTGAAGTTCTGGAAGTAGCGGCTCCACCGTTCGCGTCTGCAAATTAACAATATGTGTTCTACTCGCCCGGACGACATTATCGAAGGCGATCTGTGTGCCATCTGGAGACCAAGCAAGATTGACATAGAGAAGATCGTCTACAGTTGTCAACACCTCAACATCTTTTCCATCTTTTGTAGCAATATTTAGCGTCTGTTGAAGTCCGTTGTGTACATAGGCAATCCGTTTCCCATCTGGCGACCAGATAGGGGCGACACGGTGCGACTTTTCCTCAAATACACGCTTGATATCACTTCCATCGGGTTTCATTAGATATAGGTCGTGCTTGCCTTCCCGGTTTGACACAAAAAGGATGCGTTCACCTGTCGGTGACCAAGTCGGTTGAATATCGTCTGCTGGATGTTCGATGAGGTTGATTTCTTTCTGTCCGTTAGCATCCATAATATAGACTTCGCGATCGTGATTTCGTAAGGAGGTAAACACAATTTTGGCGGTCTCAGGTGCTTTTGCACGGACATTCCAAACGCTTGTGTATAACATGACCACACTTAGTATACATAAAACAGATAAACACTTATATCGCATCATAGACACCTCCGAAAGAACTACTTCAGTTTCCCTTCTTCATTTCTCCCCATACCGTTGTTAGCGACTGTGGTTGTGGTGAAACGGGTAACACATACGCCGGATCAAACCAATCGCCGCCATAATTCCAATGAATATGCGTTAGTTGCACTGGGTCCCCGCCAGCCAAAGCGATTTTGAAAATCTGGGAACGGTTGTTTTCAAGCCGCTGGGAATAAAGCAGCGTATCCCCACTTGGCGACCACGCTGGCACATTTGCTCTGGGACCGGCTTCATCAACAATCTGTTCAATCTCTGTACCATCACGATTTACAATATAGATCGTCTGACGCTCAACAAAACCGATAAATGGAAAGTGATTTAGCCAAGCAAAAGCGATTTTATCCCCGGAAGGCGACCATGCCGGATACCACATCCACTGAATTGCATCGTCAGGCAGCAGTGATTTTTGCCGCCGCGTGCGAAGATTGAAAAGCCAAATTCGGGTGTGTCCAGCAAGTCCAGTAAAGAACGCTATTTCGGTGCCATCGGGCGACCACGCAGGGTCACGACCAAGGATTATTCGCTCTTCATTTGTACCGTCTATTTTAGCAATATAGATCCAACTTTCATCAAATTCAACGCGTTCGTAAGCGATCCGTTTTCCATCAGGCGACCATGTTGGGTGTTCTCTATGTGCTACCTTTCTGAAAACCCGCCTGACGTTTGCGCCATCCGGCTCCATGAGATATAAGTCGTGAACGCGAATTCGATCTGACGCGAACAGGATTTGCTCGCCTGTGGGTGACCAGACAGGGAAAAAATCATCAGAAGGGGCGTGCGTCAAGTTCACCTGTTCACTTCCATCTGGATTCATGAGGTAGATTTCAGTGTTGCCATCACGAAAAGAACTAAACACTATTTTCGCTGTGTCCGGTGCCTCGCTAAAGACAGAACAAATATTGCCATATAACAACATCAGACTAAAAATGAAAAAGATTCGTATGGACCTCATGACTATCTTCTTATTTTTCTCACTGCTCCGACTTGATTTGCCCCCACGTCACTGTTAGTTTGCCTTGCGGTTGGACCGACAAATTGCCGTGGTTTGGCACATCTTCACCGGTAATCTTGAGATTGTCAAACCGAGCGGTATATCCCGCAAGACCGAAGCCGACACTGCCAACATTAAGATCTTCCTCCAAGAAAACGAAGCTGTCAAAAAGACAGGTGAGATATAAGACCACCTCTCCATTAACCGAGAACATAAAAGTTTTATCGACGACACGCAGCTTTAACTGGGTCCACTTCCCTCTTTCAAGGAAGGGATGCGGTAAAACTGTTGTACATATATCTGTAACCACACCGACCTGCAAAAGCTCATCCACAATTTCACCTTGCGGGCGTCCGTTGAACAAATCTTGTATTTTCACAAGTATCAGTGGGAGTCCCACTCTTCTCCCGATGTTCAACCTAAAAATGAAACCTGAAACTATGGGTGCGGGTGCGTTCCAGAAGATATTTCCGATTGCAAAAACAATCGCGTGTGTCTGATTGACTCGTGCAGCCAGCACAATGTGTCCACGTCCATCCTTGGCAAGCGGCATGACATCTAATTCCACCTCATAATCGTGCCACGCTGCATCTTTGATAACTAACATTCGGATTGCATTATCCTTACTTTCTGCGTGCAGCACGCCATTGATGCCCCGCCATTCGCCAGCAGGCGCATTCCGCTCGTTAACTTCTTCCCAATCCTTTAAGTTAAAGTTATCAAATGTCTCAAAGAACGTCCCAGCGGAGACAGGCAATGTCTGGAATAGGAGAATACCTCCAATCATCAAAATAGCAAATCTCATTCTATCCTCCTTAGCAGTTTAAAATACAAGAGATACGTGGAAATTGCAATAAATTTCTTCGATATGCGGTATCTACCTTGTGGCATTTTCTGCTTGCTTGAGTGCTCCCCATAACGTTATCTGCTTCTCTGCACTTGCGGATACAGAGAGCAACTGTTTTGGCACCCACTGCAGAGATTGTTTTGGCAATCCTCTTGTTGCCTCAATCGGTTTCCCACCCGCACCGTCTATCGTATTGACAACACTGACGACCCCGTTAGTTCTAATTTGATTTATTATCCCTGCCCCTCCTGCTTGGATCGGCCCCACGATATAGGCGATCCATTTTCCACTCGGCGACCATACAGGGTCCCAAATGAATACCGGTTGGTTCGACCACGTGAGTTGGCGCCGGTTTTTTCCGTTTATATCAATGCCAAAAACCTCCCAGCCCCCATTCGCAGCAGATGAGATAAAAGCAATCTGTTTGCCATCAGGTGACCATGAACACTCAGAGAAACGTGTAGCCCATGTGAGTTCCCGCAACCTTCTACCGCCAGCATCCATCACAAAAAGAGTGTGTTCTGCAGCAAAGGCAATCCATTGGCTGTCTGGAGACCAAGCGGGTTTGCGGCAATCTTTCTTGTTTATGAGTTGCTTCACATTCTCTCCATTGACATCCATTCTGTAGATAGTCCTGTCCCCAGCACGGTCCGAGACGAAAGCGATCCATTTCCCATTCGGAGACCACGCAGGGCCCAAGTCCTTGTTACCATCAAAAGTCAACTGGCGGTGTGTATTTGCTGCCACATCCATCACGTAAATATCATAGTTTCCACCTTGCCAGGAATCATAAGCAATCGAACGTCCATTGGGAGACCAGGCGAAGTTAGATGGCTTTCCCGGATCGGTTGTCAACCTTTCAAGTATCGCGCCTTGGGTATTCATGAGAATGACAGGACTGTCTCCACCTTTTTCGGAAACAAAAGAGAGGATGTCCCACTCATCTGCCCAACCACCGTGGATGAGCAGACCGCTACTTAGCAACAACACCATCCCTAATACTATATAAGATCGCGTGCGTTTCATACGCATAAATTCCTCCTATAATGCAGTATCTACTTGGCAGTATTTTCGGATTGCTTGAGTCTACTCCATAACGTTATCTGCTTCTCTGCACTTGCGGATACAGAGAGCAACTGTTTTGGCACCCACTGAAGAGACTGTTTTGGTAATCCTCTTGTTGCCTCAATCGGTTTCCCACCCGCACCGTCTGTCGTATTGACAACACTGACGACCCCATTAGTCATAATCTGATTTGCCCATGCACCTTCAAATGGGATCTGACCCACGATATAGGCGATCCATTTCCCACTCGGCGACCACACAGGGTCCCAAATGAGTACCGGTTGGTCCGACCACGTGAGTTGGTGCCGGTTTTTTCCGTTTATATCAATGCTAAAAACTTCCGTGCCCCCATTCGCAGCAGATGAGATAAAAGCAATCTGTTTGCCATCAGGTGACCATGAACACTCAGAGAAACGTGTAGCCCATGTGAGTTCCCGCAACCTTCTACCGCCAGCATCCATCACAAAAAGAGTGTGTTCTGCAGCAAAGGCAATCCATTGGCTGTCTGGAGACCAAGCGGGTTTGCGGCAATCTTTCTTGTTTATGAGTTGCTTCACATTCTCTCCATTGACATCCATTCTGTAGATAGTCCTGTCCCCAGCACGGTCCGAGACGAAAGCGATCCATTTCCCATTCGGAGACCACGCAGGGCCCAAGTCCTTGTTACCATCAAAAGTCAACTGGCGGTGTGTATTTGCTGCCACATCCATCACGTAAATATCATAGTTTCCACCTTGCCAGGAATCATAAGCAATCGAACGTCCATTGGGAGACCAGGCGAAGTTAGATGGCTTTCCCGGATCGGTTGTCAACCTTTCAAGTATCGCGCCTTGGGTATTCATGAGAATGACAGGACTGTCTCCACCTTTTTCGGAAACAAAAGAGAGGATGTCCCACTCATCTGCCCAACCACCGTGGATGAGCAGACCGCTACTTAGCAACAACACCATCCCTAATACTATATAAGATCGCGTGCGTTTCATACGCATAAATTCCTCCTATAATGCAGTATCTACTTGGCAGTATTTTCGGATTGCTTGAGTCTACCCCATAACGTTGTCTGCTTCTCTACACTTGGCGATACAGAGAGCAACTGTTTTGGCACCCACTGAAGAGACTGTTTGGGCAATCCTCTTGTTGCCTCAATCGGTTTGCTATCCGCACCGTCTATCGTATCGATAATACTGATAACCCCGTTAGTCCTAATTTGATTTACCGGTGCCCTCCTGCTGGAACCTGACCCAGGATATAGGCGATCCATTTTCCACTCGGCGACCACACAGGGTCGGAGGTGTTTTCTCCTCGGTTCGATTGTGTGAGTTGGCGGCGGTTCTTTCCACTTATGTCAATGCTGAAAACTTCGCTACTCCCATTCGCAGCATTTGACCTAAAAGCGATCTGCTTGCCATCGGGTGACCATGAACAATTGGTGAAGCGCGTAGCCCATGCGAGTTCTCTCAACTGTCTACCCCGAACATCCATCACAAAAAGAGTGTGTTCAGCACTAAAGGCGATCCACTGACTGTCTGGAGACCAAGCGGGACGGCGGCAACCTTCTTGCTTGGTGAGTTGCTTCATATTTTCTCCATTCGTATCCATTCTATAGATGTTCGCGCTCCCCGTACGCTCCGAGACGAAGGCGATCCATTTCCCGTTCGGAGACCATGCAGGGAACCGATCCTTGTTGCCGTCAAAAGTCAACTGACGGTGTTCATTTGTTCCGACATCCATCACATAAATATCAAGGTTCCCACCGTGCCGGGATTCATAGGCAATCGAACGTCCACTGGGAGACCAAGTGAATTGGGATGGCACTCCTGGATCGGTTGCCAGCTTTTCGAGGGTCGCGCCACCGGTATTCATAAGAATGATAGGACTGTCTTTATCGTTTTTTGAAACAAAGGAGATCACATCCCACTCAGTTTCCGCCCACCCACTGTTGACAAACAGGCTGATACTTAGTAACAACGCCATCCATAATAGAATATAAATTCGCGTGCGTTTCATTTAGCCCATTCCTCTTGTAATGTCGCAGCTATTTGCTGATATTTTCCGCTTGCTTGAGTCTACCCCATAACGTTGTCTGCTTCTCCGTGCTCGGGGATACTGAAAAAAATGCCTCCGGCACCCAATCAAGATAAAGAGGTTTTAATCCTCGCGTCGCCTCAAGCACTCCGCTCTGTTTACTATCTACTGTGTTTACGACCCCGACGACCAAATCATCGAATACGTCTGTCAAACGATAGGCGATCCATTCCCCACTCGGCGACCACGTAAGAGACCATACCCTTTGATCGAGTTGTGTGAGTTGGCGCAAATTCTTTCCATTGACACCAATGCTGAAAATTCCGTTATTTGCGGAGAAAGCAATCTTTTCGCCATCCGGTGACCATGTGCAGTCAACGCCGTGTGCATTCCCCGTGAGCCTCTTCAATTTTTTTCCTTCAGCAGTCATCACAAAAAGGGCGGCTCTTGAAGTAAAGGCGATCCATTGACTGTCTGGAGACCAAGCGGTTTTACGGTAGCCTATCCCATCCGTCAATTTCATCAAATTTCCGCCATCTACATCCACTCTATAAAGGTTGGACGTTCCGGCGCGGTTTGAGGCGAACGAAATCCATCTCCCGTTCGGAGACCAAGCGGGCCATATATCCAAACCACCATCAAGCGTCAATCGACGGCTTGTCTGTGTTTCCACATCCATTACATAAATGTCAAAGTCAAGATTAGGTACTTGATTGTGAATGGCATGATAGGTAAATGAACGTCCATCAGGTGACCAACTCATAGACAGTTGTGTCAAGTCCGGGATAACGAGTTCTTGGAGGATCTTCCCTTGGGTATCCATAAGAATAATGGGACGCGTTCTGTCTTCTACAGAAACAAAAGAGAGGAC
>VXXH01000813.1:5420-7002 GCA_009835515.1 Candidatus Poribacteria bacterium | reverse complement strand
GTAGCGTTGTAAGAGACGTGTGAGTTCTGGACGGTGTTCGTCTTCCGCGTTTATAGCGATGGTTTTGAGAGTTTTCTTCACAGTGTCTTGTAGTGAGAGTTTTTGATCGATGCCTTGTAGAATGCTGAAGTTGGCGGGGACACCGGCTTGGAACGGAAATTCTCTCAGGATACTTGAGCAGAAGGCGTGGATGGTTGAGATGTATGCCGAGTTCATCTCGTCGCGAAAATGTTGAAGGGAATTGCTCTCTGCTGAGTCTTCATTTCCTGCTTGAGCGGACAACCGTTCAATGACGCGATCCTTCATCTCCGCTGCGGCTTTATCTGTGAAAGTGATAGCAACAATTTCCCGCGGCGTGGCGTTACCCTCACATAGAATTTTGAGGTAACGTTCAACCAACACGGTAGTTTTTCCAGATCCAGCACCCGCGGTTACACAGACATGTTTCTCTATATTAAGAGCATCTTGTTGACTGGGTGTTAGATTCATTTTTTTCCTGATCCCTTACAATAATCTGACAGATGGTTAGATTGCCATTTTCTGGTTGACGGAAAACCCGGCGGCGCGTGCCTACTACTAT
This sequence comes from Candidatus Poribacteria bacterium, assembly GCA_009835515.1. Classification (GTDB taxonomy): domain Bacteria; phylum Poribacteria; class WGA-4E; order WGA-4E; family WGA-3G; genus WGA-3G. The sequence goes on along the minus strand of VXXH01000813.1, from coordinate 6,422 downwards.
TAATCGGGTAGTGGGATAATTGTTTCTGCGGATATTTTGATTTGCACAGTGTCTCCGGGTTTTTTTGTCTCGATACCGGGGTTATAATGCACGGCTTTGAGCGGGACATCTGCGGCTACCAGTTGGTATTCTTCTATCCTGCCCAAGTAGTTGACTGCGGTAATCTTCGCTGTTATCGTGTTTTCGGCGTGGTTATTCTCGTTGTTGCCAACGATGAGTGCTTCCGGACGAATTGAGCACTGCACCGGTGTTCCCTCGCTTAAGTCGTGATAAACAGTTTTGGAGTGAAGTGTTCCGACAGGTGTTTCGATTGTAGCACTCCCGTTCGATGTCTGTTGGACTTTACCAAAGATAAAGTTGGTTTCCCCGACGAAACTTGCCACAAAAGCGTTCTTTGGGAACTGATACACCTCGCGCGGTGTGCCGACCTGAATGACAACGCCGTCCTGCATGATTGCCATCCGGTCCGCCATAGAGAGGGCATCGACTTGATCGTGCGTGACATAGAACATTGTGATATTCGTTCGGTCGTGGATCTGTTTGATTTCGTCGCGCATCTGTTGTCGGAGTGCGGCATCAAGATTGCTAATCGGTTCATCGAGAAGGAGGACACTCGGTTCAATGACAAGGGCGCGGGCGAGTGCAATGCGCTGCTGTTGTCCGCCTGAAAGTGTGTTGACTGCGCGGTCGTGATAGTCTACCATCTGCACCATTTCTAAGGCGCGCGTGATCTTTTCACCGCGTTCCGATTTGCCGAGTTTGCGGAGTGTGAGTCCGTATTCGATATTTTCGGCGACGGACATGTGGGGCCAGAGGGCATAGTTTTGGAATACCATCCCTGTATTACGTTGATGCGGCGGTACGTTGTTCACAACGGTATCGTCAAACCGTAATTCGCCGGTGTCAGGTTTGTAGAACCCGGCGACAATACGGAGAAAGGTGGATTTACCGCATCCAGATGGACCGAGAAGGAAGAAAAATTCGCCCTTCTCAATATTCAGG
>VXXH01000813.1:0-5410 GCA_009835515.1 Candidatus Poribacteria bacterium | reverse complement strand
CTTTTGTAACGTGGGTTAATTGAACAGAAACTGCCATAATAGTTATCAGTTGTCAGTTGTCAGTTGTCAGTTGTCGGTAAAAAGAGGTTTCTGATGCACATTAAGAATTTCTGATGTTTCTCCACTAATAACCGATGACTGACAACTATTCTTTTAAATCTTTGACGCAGCGAAAGCCGATGGTACTGCCAGATGAGAGATGGTACCACCGATCTGCGACGCGAAGGTCCTCAGGGCTCCCGCCCCAGCCGCCACCGCGTAGGATCCGGAAATTTTCGTTATCTGGTGCGATTTCTCTGCCGAAACGCGGGTTATTTTCTGGACGCTGACTGTAGAATTCGCCGTTGTATTCGTCGAAACACCATTCCCAGGCATTCCCTGCCATGTCGTATAAGTTATAGCCGTTTGGCAGGAAACTGCCGATGGGTGCCACCCACTTCCATTGATCTGTTCCACCAGTGCCGCCGAAATTCGCATCTGTATGTGTAATTATATCACCATTCGGGTATAATTTTCCAGTCAGATTTCCGCGTGCGGCGTATTCCCATTCTGCTTCAGTGGGTAACCGTTTATTTGCCCATGCAGCATAGGCAGCAGCATCACGCCACTTTATATGGACGACAGGTGTGTCCGAGGCATTGAACCGCGGGTTATGCGACAGTGGTGGCTGAGGATAGCCTGTACTTTCCACAAATTTTTGGTAGCGTGCGTTCGTTACTTCATACTGGTCCATGTAAAATGCTTTGAGGGTAACAGTATGCACCGGTTGTTCGTCGCTATCCCCGATCGTGGACCCCATCTGAAACGTACCTGCTGGAATCAAGACCATTGTGGCACCGTCGATCTCAGAGACGATTTCATTTGGATGTTCGGTGGTGGGTGAACCTTCATCGCTTTGCGCGCAGGCGGATATACTCACACAGACGATGCAGATGAGAAGGATGTCCGCAATCTTCATGGCATTTTGGCTATTTGTGTAGCGGCTTCGACGATCCACGCCTGTTCTCTTTCATAAACTGTACGGAGATCCAGCCAAAAAAGTCCGTCTTTGATTCTACCGATGACAGGAATTGTAGCGTTTCGGAACTGTGCGGCGAGTGTTTCAGCGGATGTCTCTGAAGGTTCAAGAACAAGCGCGACGCTCGGTAGCGTTTCAACTGGAAGCGCGCCACTCCCGATCTGCCCGTAGGTTTCCGAGACCTGAATGTTGACTTTTTCTGCCAAGATGTCTCGGAGTTGCACTTTGAGTTTTTCTGCGACAGTGTGGAGTGTCTCTATAGGACGGGTGTAGCGGTTGAGCATCGGAAATTGTTCGGCGGCGGTCGTGCTGTCAATGAGATAGCGTTGCAATGTGGCAGATAGACCGGCAATGATGAGTTTATCGACCCGAAGTGCCCGCATCATCGGGTTTTTACGCATCTTTTCGATCCATTCTGCTTTACCGACGATAATGCCTGCTTGTGGTCCGCCGAGCAGCTTGTCGCCGCTGAAGGTGACAATATCAATGCCGCTGGTGATGCGTTCGCCAACAAGGGGTTCATGGGGAAGTCCATGGGCTGTCATATCAATAAGTGCGCCGCTACCGAGGTCTTCCATTGTGGGGATGCCTTGCTGTGTACCGAGTTCCGTTATTTCTTCCATTGTCGGGGTTGATGTGAAACCGAGGATTTTGTAGTTGCTCGGATGCACTTTGAGCAATAGTCCTGTGTTCTCATTGATAGCCTCGGCGTAATCTCGGAGATGGGTTCGGTTCGTGGTGCCGACTTCTCGGAGTATCGCCCCACTTGCCGCCATAACATCTGGGATCCGGAATGCACCACCGATTTCGATCAGTTCTCCGCGTGAGACGATGACCTCTTTACCGCGTGCCACGGTCTGAAGTGCGAGTAGCACAGCAGCGGCATTGTTATTGACGACTGTGGAAGCCTCGCAGCCTGTCAGCTGCTGTAGGAGCGGTTCGGTGATCCTGTCCCGATGTCCGCGTCTGCCTGTTTCGATGTCGTATTCGAGGTTGACGTAGTTTTGCGCGGCTTGCTGGATGGCTTCGCAGGCATCGTTGCTTAGCAAAGATCTACCTAAGTTAGTATGTGTAACCGTGCCTGTTGCATTAACGACGGGACGCATGCGGGGTACTGTTTTCGCCGCAATTTTCTGGCGTGTCCGTTCGGCGTATTCCGTGTGTTCTGGGAGTTGTGTCTGATTTCCGCTGAGGATTTCGCTTCGGATGTCAGCAACGACAGCGCGGAGTGTTTCTGTAACAAGCGGACGCGCGTAGGTGGCTTGCAAGTCGAGCATCTCCTGTGTGTTGAGGAGTTTTTCGATGGCGGGTAATTGTTTTAGAAGGTCTCTTATGTGATTGGTTGTCAAAATGGTTTCCAAGGAATAGCGTTGCTATCTCGATTCTGGGCAATTTTCTTATAGGATAGCATATTATAGATGGGTTGTCAAATTGAAAACGCTTGTAAGAGGGATGTCCGAAATCTACGCTATCTATGGTAGAACGGTTTTCTAACCCAGTTCCTTCACCCGTTACTCGGAAGGAACACATGTCAAACTGAACAACCAACCAAAATCCAAGCAAAAGGCTCAAGGTAAAACTATTAATCCGAGACAACCTCTAAGCGTCAATTTCTGATGCTCCATATTCGGTGGTATTATCATTGCTTTGCGCCTTTCATTTTATGATACAATTAAATTGGGAATTGCTGATGCTTACGGGTTGGATGGTGGTTCGTAGCTATTGGTATGTTCGTGAATTGGTTGGCGTTCGCGGTTGACATTCGGATCAGCTCGGCGGGGGATGCCGGTGATTGCATCGACGGATTCGTCTGCTTTAAAACGTAAGTAGAGTTTCTGCGATTTTGCGGCGAGCGATGGGTTCTTGAGGGCGCGGTAACACCGCATCATGTTATAGTGGGCGTCCAAATCTTCCGGGTCAACGGTGAGTGTCTTCTGGAATTCAGTCAGCGCGGTTTCATAGTCGCGTTTTAGGAAGTGCATACGTCCGAGTCTATTGCGGACACGGGTGTCGCGTGGAAATTGTGCAGCGGCACGCTGGAGATGCTCAATGGCTATGTCATAGTTACCATGTGTTTCCTGAACGAGTGCATAAAAGTAGTGAACCTTCGCACGATGCGGGTTTTCAGGCGGTAGTGTTTTCTGAATTTCAAACGCTTTCTCAAGCATTGCTTCGGCACCCTGCATATCCCCTTCTTCAATTCTGACTCTCGCCACATTGACCCACCCATCAAGATATCCCGGTTCTATCTCCGTTACCTTCAAAAATGCGGTTTCTGCGGCTTTCAGGTCGCCTTGTAGGAGGAGTCCGATGCCGTAGTCGTTCCAGCGTTCGCGTATGTTTTCTGCTACTTCAGCGGACGGAAACCCAGGGAGTGTGCCTACTACTTTTAGAGTTGCTGTAGCAGATGCCATCTCTGTAATCGGTAGATTTGGGATCGCCTTAATCTTTCCGGCGACATCTGAGGTATCACCCGTCCAGACCCATTTGCCATCATCGTAGCCTTTGTCTACTTGGAAGTCGGTATCTTCTGGGTCGCGTACGCCTGCATAAGCCCATTGTGTATGCCACCAGTTGAATTTGCGGTAGTTGAGTTTCGCCTCCAATGTGAGAATATCTCCGCAGTCCGGCGGGATTTCGAGTCGATAGCGTACGGTATCAGCGGCACCCGGTGGGATCGTATTTGAATAGAGCACGGTTCGCAGTGCCCAAGCGTTTCGTTTATTAATCAGGTTACCGTGTGCGTCCAGCATGTAAGCGCGGTAAAAATGCGCGCTCGGATCGACCGGTCCATTTCCATCCGGTGCGGTGATCCTACCGTTCCAGAAGACGATCTTTCCGTTTTCATCGGTGGCTTTCACCTCCAACCAGATGTCGAACGCGTCAATCGTGCCAGTGGGGAAACGGTGTCCGACACCGCGTGTACGCACTACGACATCGACCCGCGTGTTTTCGTTTCGTGTAACTTCAACCCCGTCGCTTGGGATTGGGGCACCGTCTGCGAATAGGTCTAACGTTATCACTTCATCCTGCAAAAAATCTGTCACGGCTTTGAGTTGGTCTGGATGTTGGTTGACGAACGGGAGTGCCGTGTTCGCTGCGGGAAAACGGTGGTTGTGAACCTTGCCGTTGATATTTGCGGCATCTGTGGAATCGATAAGCGGCATGTGGCAATCGACGCATTTCTTCGCCGTTTCAGGATAATAGAAGGACAACGCGCCTTGGTGAGAGACCCCACTTTTCTGCCACTGGTCGTAGTCGTTGAAGCCTCGCACCCAACGGAAATTGTTGACCGGTTCATCAAGGTGTACTTTATGGCACGTTGAACAGAATTCGGCGGTGTTTTGACGATGGAACGGTTTGAGGAAACTCTTTTTGTGCGGTTCTGGGTCGAGTCGGATGAGATAGTTGTGCAGATTCCGAATGATCGGGTTATCACTGGCAGCGATGTCGTGGAGTGGTGGATATTTAATCACGTATCCACTGTTGCCCATCGTATCTTTGACGCGTTCAATAGAGTGGCAGGCTGTGCAGGCGAGCCCGGCTTGTGCGGCAGGCGTATGAAGATTCTCGCGGATGGGTTTGTCCATCACGCCGTTGAGCAGGATCGCTGGGTCGTGGCAACCGCCACACCATTTGGAGGGTTGGATGCCGTTGACCTCCTGCATATAGATAATCGACTTACGATACCACTGGTTGTTGAAAGAAGAGAAGTGATGGGCGGATTCGTTCCATTGCTGATAGATATCTGGATGACACCCTTTTGCAGCACAGGTTTCTGATGTGAGAAAGAAATCGGTCGGGATTAATGCCCCTGTCTCTGTTTCAACGGATGCGGGGAAAAAGTGCCCGGTTGTGCCCCCGCCTTCTTCGTACATGCTCGTAGGTGGGAGTGCAGGGTTTTCGACGAGATACCTTTCATTCGGAAGGTAGTGTTGCGCGAGTTTCGCACCAATGGGGAAAATAACGACGATAGCCAATACGCCTACTGTTATTTTCCGCAACAGTGGCGTAAGCAGTTCAGCACTTCTCAGTAAGTAGATGCAGAAAAGGAGGCACCCCGCGCTTACACTGACAATGTGTGTGATGAGAAGCCACCGATACGGGGTTGTCGCACCGACGATCATCAGATAGACACCAGTGATGATACCAACGGTTATCCCGATAACCCCCAATTGTCCGAGCGTTGAGGTGCTTTGCTTCTGAGTATGGGCTTGCAAGCGGTGTCCTAAATGCTTATAGACATAGATGCTGAACGGGAGTATCAGGACGATACCGAGTCCAATGTGGAGCAGGACGTTGAAGATATAAAAGAGCGTCGGTTCGCCGAAGCTGAACAGGTACGCGCTGTTAAGCAGTAGAATGAGAAAGGCAGCTAAAGAGAATTTTCGC
>VXXH01000839.1 GCA_009835515.1 Candidatus Poribacteria bacterium | reverse complement strand
CTTAATGGCTTGTTCCACAGCGTAGCGGAACACATCATCAGGAATGGAAATACCTCTCTTAGTTTCAAGTGCTTCTTTAATCAACGCGAGCGTGGGTTGTCCAGATTTCCAAGCGGATTCTGCGTCATTTCCAATGAGGTCTTTCGGAGCTATAATTACAGGTGCTTGTGAAACCTTCAAATCAACCTTATTAGCTTCTTCAGCAACACAGGGCCACTTGACATCTTTATTGGTGAATTCAAAGAGATTTTTGGACACACCGTCAGTAATAGCATCGCGGATCAATGACCATGGAATAGGTGTGCCTTTGCGCTTAGTTAATGCATCTATCAGTTTACCAATAGATGATGTTTCGTTCTCCCACGCATCCGGCAGAGTTTTGTGGCTGATTTCTGAACCACTAATAGGTTCTAACGGCGTGAGTAATTCCAGATCGTCGGTTATCTCAGCATCAGGAATCTCCTCTTTAAGATAGGCATTGTTTTGCTGACGTGCCATAAGTAATCCCGCTTGAATTGCAGACTTGAGCGCATTCAAAAGAATTTCATCAGAGGCAAGTTTGGGCACCTCATCTCTGTTGAAGAATTCCCGAATTGCGCCTACCGTTGTGAGGGCATTATTACCTTGCCACAACTCTGGTAGCTGGCCCGGCGTTAGTAACTCAGGACTGGGACTGGGAGCGTGGAGTTCTGCGTGCGCAATTGGAACGATTTCTAATTCCTTTTTCTTCAAATCTTCGTCAGTGAGAGAAATTTCTCGCCAATAGGTATTCTGAGAACCGTCTGGGCGGACGGTACGCAGCACAATCTGACCTTCTGTAACCGCGCGTCTAAGTGTGTCAATGAATACCTGTCTATTTAACAAGCGCGGTAAACGCGGAAGACTTGCAAACATGCTGTATAACCCTTGTACGGGTTTGGCGGTTTCGTCTTCTCCCCAGATATCAAAGTAACTGTCCGGTGTAAGCAGTTCTGGGTCGAGTGAAGTTGCTAACAGTCTATCCTCGTCAATCAAGGCTTTCTTCACGCGTTCAAACGGTGAATTCGGCCCTGGTGGTAACAAAGTCGCTTTAATATTCCCATCTTCGTCAACAGCAATAAGCACATTATACGCGGCTATGACAGAATCCAAGATTCCGATTTCGTCATGTCGTTTACGTTGCGGGAGTAATGTTTTTTGTTCTGGACTGAGTAGGTTTATGTCGTCTCCACTTTGGATTGATTCCCACCCAAGGATTTTACGAATGCGTTGTCGCAGCCCTACTAACAGGGCGTTTTCAGCGGCAAGCACGATAACACTGTTCCGATAGGTTCTATTGAAAAACGCTGCAAGTGATGCAGAAACGTTTTCACCCGGTACTGCCGTATCTTTAGGATCAGCGATCACAAAGCGGAGTTCTGGTGTATCAGAAATGTCGTCGGGTGAAGTGGGTAACGTATGAACATCAACCTTATCTGTGTTCCGACCGAGTGCAGCACTTCTTATCCGTTTCACTAAGTCTTCGGTGGTTTGGTCTTTGTTAATTCTCGCCATTGCGCGGACGTGCATATTGGTTAGATTAGGCGTTGTTCCCAAAGCCCAACTACTCTGGTTTTCTTTGAGGAACCATGAGGCATCTTGCCATTCAGCAAGCCCTTTTTCAACGGATACTGCGTCGATATCAGCGTGTGCAAGTAGGAGGTGTAGGTCTGCCAATTCTGCCTTTTGTCCAATAGGTTGTGAGTGCAAAAAGGTGGCAAGGACTGCGGCTTCAATTTCGCGAGATTTCAGGAGTGGGAGTTGCTTCTGGACGGTACGGGCTCTATTGAGTTCACCTCTGAGAATCGGTGTCCACTTAGCCCCTTCATCACACGCTTTCGTGAGTTCGTGTAAGGCATCGGAGAGTTCGGTATCAGTAGAAAGGAGCGCGTTGGGACCGACAAATGCTGCGGGGTCTTTTCCGAAAGCCTCTCTCAGGAGGAGTGCGAAAGTCCGAAACATCCCACGCGTCCCTTGAAAATTATCCAGTTGCGTCCATTTTTGCTCAAATATATCGATGAGATTTGGGTGGAACGGATAAGACTTTAAGAGTTTGTCATAAGCTTCCTGGTCCGTGTGCTGTCCTCGGAGGGGAAGTCTTTGTCGGGCTGCGATGAGACTGTTGACGATAGTACGGCGTGTTTTCTCAGGTGGGATGTCTTCAAACAGCCGCCGTCGGAGCAGTTCTGATACATCTCCTTGTGAAATAGGCTCAGCGATCTCATCCAACCTGTGGAATATTTTTTCTAACATATTTAAGACGCCAATGCCGGTCGGATCATCGGCAATAATATCGGCGGTGATAAGGCTCGCTACGATTGCAGTATTGTTAACCTTTTTCACTGCTTGTGTAAGTGCTTGGAAGAAATCCTGAAGAATTCCAAATCGTCTCTGGTCCTCATTGACGGCGGCGCGTGTATACATGAGTGCTTCGTCCAGCAAAATGAGGGTAGAGAGTCCTTCGTTTTGTGGCAATTTTAGCAGATCGACGAGGGGCTGTTCAGCTGGATTGATATAATTGGTTTCGTGCTCGGCGACGATTTCAAGTCCTTTATCGCCGGCGAGTTGATACGCCAATGCGCCCCACGGTGTTTTGAGTGTTTTTTGTGTTCCATCAGGGGCTATTGCCTGAAACCCGTTTTTCACGTCGAATTGGTCGAACGGGAGAATGGCAACACGCGTTCGAGGTATGGTAACTAACCCGCTGAATTGGATAAATTCTTGAACAGTGGGGTGTGTTTGGAAATCAGTCCCGTGTTCAGCCAAGTGTAAAAGGGTGATCAGGGCATGGGTTTTCCCTCCGCCGTAAGCGACTTGAAGTGTGAGGATAGGATTTCCACCTTTTCCGGATAGCCGCCGCAGCACGTTTTGCACCAAGGTTTTGAGTTTATGGGTCGGGTAGGTGCGCTCAAAGAAGAGCGTGGGTATTTGATAAACGTTTGGTGCATCTTTCATTCGCACTGCATAGAGATCTGCTGCGAATTCTGCAAGTTCGAGTGTGCCTTGTCGGACATCATCTCTTAAAGTGCAATGTTGATGCCATGCGTTACTGCTCACGGGCTTATTCCTCTTCCAGGTTATAGGTATATTGCTTCACTGAATACGGACGCGCGAAGTTCTTCTCGGAGTGAGTTTCGCGTCCCCACATCTACCTTACATCCGAGTCTGTCCTCCAAAAAGTGTTGAAGACCGACAAGATCAAATAGACTAGCACCGGGATCCATATCCACCAAAAGGTCCAAATCGCTATCTGCGTGAAAATCTCCGCGCGCATAAGAACCGAAAACAGCTACAATCTGGGCTTTGTACTGCTTGCGTATTTCATCTCTTTTTTCTGCAATTATTTTTTTCAGTTCCTCAATCATGATGTCCCTCCACGCGTTTACTGCTTACCCAATGGACTTAACAAATCGTTGATAAGTCTTGTCATGCATTATATCGCATAGTTTAACACGATTTGCACTCAAAGTCAATGAGAAAAAAGGTATCGCAATGTAACGAACACTTTACGCAGGCTTGTCACGACGAATTTTCGCCAAGTGGAAGTCGGAGTTGAACTACGTCGCGATCTGACTGTCCAGAACTGGAAACTCCGCTTACCGGTTCACCCGGTTCGTAATTGGTAAGTGTTTCCATGAGCGACCTTTCACTGGAACCTTGGGAACTTGTTTCGATAAGTGCCTGAACGACAGCCTTGAAGAGTGTATTTTCTTGAAGGCCGTGCTCATAGAAGTAGGCATTGATTTGCTCTCTTTCGCCTGCGTCCCACAACCTCATGATTCTGTGGATCATATCTATCATGGGGATTCTCCCGGAAGCGTGTGGGTGTCCTACCCGATCCGAAGTGCGTTCGGTATTTCCGAGGAGTTTGAGGGCGTTGCCGGAACTGGCTTTCCTCAAGATACCGATGTGTCGGTCTCGCAAATCGTCAAGTGACACGCCGTATCCTTGTGCCAAGAGGATGCACTCGCCTACGGGTGCATCCTCTGTGCCGAAGTAGTCCTTGTGCATCAAGTAGTAGCGGGTCCACTCGTCTAATGCCTCCGTGCTTGCACCGTGCAGAACCTGTCCTAGGGCAAAGTCAGTGACAATACGCCGGACCTCGGTGAGAAACTCGGTTACGGTGAACACTTGCTTGTCTATTCGTCGGACTTCTTTGTAACTGGAGTAACTTTCCAAGGCTGGTCCGATGGCTGCCCAAACGAAGTCAGGTCCTCGGATGCCTTCGTCCCAAAAATAGCGGAGACGTTCTGTAATCCGTTTTTGCATATCGCGTTTGACTTTACCGTAGTGCCCTATTTTTGCGTTTGCTGGACGTTTCCGGCAGACAAGCCAAAGCGAGGTTGCAAGAGCGGCTGAGTTCATTCCACGAATACGATTACCCATTTCGGTATCAATAGGCCATGATGCAGTAACGACAAGGCCCGCTTGAATCATCGCTGTTGTTAACGTTTCCCAAGCTTTCGGATCCTTATGAGCGAAGACAACGACTATTCGTCCATTTTCTGTCAGTGAACTATGGGTAGATTGAAAAGTAGCAGTCATGCCAGATTCATAAAATTCTTTTGCTGCCTTATTATCCCCATCAAAATGGTCTGAATGCTGGACCAGCTCATCGGATTTTGGTGTGAGAGTTTCGGCAAAAACATCAGGGAATTGATCTCCAATTGAGCGCCGGAGCCACACGTAAAAGAAATCGGAAAGATCTGCGTAAGGAATAGCGTCATAATAAGGTGGATCCGTAATGATTCCATCAATTTTTTCATGGGTGGGGTCTCGGCTTGATAATTGATTGATGCAGGGTACAAATGGTAATTTTGCTGCTAATACATTTCCCAGAACGCGCACAACCCAACCAATGTGAGCGAAATACCCTCCTGTAAACTTAGAAAAAGGATTCAGTTCAACAAAATCCCAACTTATTGGTAACGCGAATCTGACATAAGTGTGCCCCATATTCTCTCTACTATTGTGCCAGGTACAGACTGTCGAATTATAATCAGCAATTCGATCTACAAGTATCGACAAATATACCTTAATTGCCTCAATCCATTCTGCTGAGTATCCGCCTTTATCCATTTCACCTTGTGCAGCGCGCGTCCACTTCACAAAAGTCATCAATGCCAACAACTGCCGATTTGTGAATAGGTCTGACCATTTTTTAAACCCATAGAGTGGGATAGTAAATCCGAGCGTTTGAGCCCCCGGTATCGGTTCATTAAGCATTCCGTAGGGAATTTCATTGGCAATCGCCTCCAACGCTTTTTCTAGTACCTCTGCCGCGTCTATTTCTGCGTGTGTTGGCAGACGATACTCCTTGCCATATTCCGCTTGGTAAACGACGGTTGTCATCTGTGCCTTGAGTTTTCCCTCATGTCCGCACCGCTTGATGTAGTCCGTCGGCTGCTGCGATTCACAAAACGGACAGGTCGCTGTTGCACCGGACATTGTAGGTTCGCCAACATCTTCTGCGTTTGTCGGCGTGATAATCTCAAAACGGACCCGCTTTGTTTCAGGATCCGGGCAAAGTTTGAGGGCGCGCTTTCCGTTGATGACGACTTTCGTCTGGTTTTTCGTTTTTTTCTCTTGGAGAAAGTCAGGGCGGTTTCGATTTTCAGGTGTATCCTTAAGTGTTTTCTCCGCCTTTTTACAAACCCATAATGTTTTGAGCAACGGAATCGTTCCACCGCAATCTTTTCGATCTTGACACGGAATTGTTCGCGCCCAGAGATAGGCGACTGTAGGTTTGTTATCAATTACGGGGTAGTAATCGGCAAGTTCGGTGCGGGCGTTTTCCAAAACCCACTGCCCCCATAAACGGACGTGATCGGCGAGGTCTCCCTTTTTGAGATCGGGCTTTTCGGAGAGATTGAGATCGGGAAGCGGTGTGGTCTTTCCTGCAAACCGTTGCGGATATTCAAGTGTGCATTTGAGGATAAACCATGCGACCGGGTTATAGTCGTTTGCTATCACTTTGCAACCGAGTCGCATCGCTTCAAGCGGAATTGCACCACCCCCTGCGAACATATCCATTACTTTCGGCGGGTTCCCATTGTATGCCATTTGGATAAGTTCTCTGGCGATACGGAGTTTGTTCACCCAACGCCCTTTAGTATCTTTTGCGTTCCAATCGCCGTGTCCATTTTCGCCCTTCCACCGCGTGAGCGAAGCAATGAGGGTATTACAGAGATAATCGCGCTGTTTTTCTGGTAAGGGTGATCTGGCAAGGCGTGTGTATTCTGCCTTCATTTTTTCGGGAGCATCGGAGGGATCCGGCAGTAACGTCGCTATTGTTACAGCGCGGCACGCGGCGAGTGGACGGCGTGCGGGCCAAATGTGGAGCGTAGAGATGTGCCCGTGGCGCACATTCTTTTCGTGTTTTGAGTCTTCGGAGACTTTTTTGAGTGGAAAGGCTTCTTCAATGAGTCTACGTGGCAATGTGGAATTCTCCTACTTATGTTTTAACTTGTCCCAATCTGATAAACGGTTGAAAAACCGGATGGTCGTTCATTCGTTGCCAAATAATCGATTCGAGTATAATTGGCAACTTCAATTGGAATTCCTCAGGAATTGTAGAGTTTTGTTCTTCAAGGATTTCAGGGAATAGTATTGACTGCAACAGAGCTTCATGAGATGCCAAACGCAGAGAGATATAACAGGCAAATCGAACAACATAATGCAAAAATGGGTTTGGAACGTACTCTCCGTGAGCAAGTTTTTGAAGTTTTTCACAATCAAAGGAATTCATTGCCTGATCCAGCCATTGCTTGATTTGGGTTTGTTTCATCTCTGGTTCCCCTTGTGCCATGCATAGAAAGAGTGCAGTATTTCCGGCACCCATGTGCCCCCATTCAAGATTGTTAGTGATTGGAGTAAGTAGGTATGGATCATCAAAGCGAAGTTTGTTAACAACAAGGAGAAGGGATTCGAGAACGAACCGGCGAATTCCTGAGTTATGATGATTCAGATTAGCTCGCGCAATATTTATC
>VXXH01000049.1 GCA_009835515.1 Candidatus Poribacteria bacterium | reverse complement strand
AATCATAATACCCTTGACGACATTAGACGAGTTCGGGGTTTTTCTCGTTATCTAAGTGATTTTGTGGTGAATTGTCAATATATCGTTGGCGTTTTTCCCAGAGCGACCCCCCTATATCCATCTGATTCTTGCCTTCCACCCAATTAATACCACGACTTCTTCCCCGTTTCGTAAGATTCCCGTAGATTCTGGTCAAATTATAAAAACCGCCACCGCAAACTGCGGCTTTGAAACGGTTGGTTTGTGTAATCAATCCTGCAGTGAAGTATCCACCGGAACCGTATCCTGTTATTCCCAAACGATCCGCATCGGCGATACCCATTTCAATGACTTTATCTACTGCTGGTAACACGTATCCGGGCAATTCTTTCGGCGATTTGCTTGATCTTGACGGCACATCGACACCAAGCACAGCAAAACCACGTGCAGCAAGGAGTTGAAAGTTCATGACATATTTATCGAACCCAAAACTATAAATATACGTTGATAGGTGACTGCCCGGATAGACCCACGTAACTAAAGGATACTGTTTGCCTTCCTCATAGTTGGTGGGTAGTATCAAAACACCCCGTAAACATTCACCTTCCTCTGTTTCTGATTCAACGAAACGGGTGTTACCAAATTTTAAGTCACGCAAATGTGGATTGAGATCCGTCACCTGCTGTCGTTCTTCAGCGTCTGTATCAAACATCCAGACTTCCTCTGGATGTGTCGCATCTTGCGCTCTGTAGACAATCTGTGTGTCGTTACTGACAACCTTTAAATCGTATTCGTCTGCTATATGACGGGTTATGCTAATTGGTTCTTCAAACAAGCAAGTCGCATGTGCCTCCGCAGTATTTATCAAATGGAAGCCATCTTTCTTTGTTTCTGGGTCATGTGTCTGGACACAGATAGACTTTGCATCGCTTGACTGCCAGATGATGTCGGTATTCACTTTTGCGACCATACCCATGATGTGTTTTTTCAATTCTTCTGTTAGTTTTCGGGCATCGCTGCCGTCTGCTGCGAATTCCCAAATATTTCCGTCGATGCCGCAGAAAAACGAGTCTCCTGATGGTCGCCATAACGGACGTGCGTAAAATCGCAGTTTCTCTGTAAGGTCTGCCGTCAGGTTCTTCTGTTTACCATCTTGAACTGAAACAACGAACAGACCCTCCGGTTGCGCATATATGAGGTGCTTACCGTCTGGTGACCAACTTATGAATAGTGCACTTTCCCTGATATTTGTAGCCAAACTTCGGACTGGCGTTCCATCTAAAGGGACTAATAACAATTCAAACAGGATTTCTTGAGATGTTAACGCCTCTTCTCGTATCACATTGAGCACAGCAACTGCAGTATTATCCGGAGAGAGTGTAATGTTTCTCGTAAACAACCCTCGTGTGAGAACTTGCACATCACCTGTGGCAACGTTGAAAATCCCTAAATCCCCTTTGACCCACATGAATTGGTCTAATTCTTCATCTAAAGAAGACTGTTCGTCCGTATCGGTATGCCAAACGTTTATAGCTTGTGGGATTGTTTTAGTTGAGATAATTGTGGAAAGGTCCATATCTTCGGGACGTAACTTTGTGATGATATGTTTTCCATCTGAAGTCCACTGTGGTGCTTCAAGACCGTGTGTTGCAGTAATCGGTTTTTCGCTCACTTGCCGCAGTTTATTTTTACCCTTATCCCACGTCCAAAGATGGGGTGCTCCCATTCGGTCAGAACAGAACGCTAAGTAGTTTCCATCTGGAGACCAACGAGGTGCCCAGTCAACCCCAGTATCTGCTCCGAGTTTATGCGTTTCCTTCGTTTTGGTGTTGGTAACCCATACCTCCTGACTATGATTTTCTATCAATGCGCCTGTGAGTTGATGCACTGAAAATTCATCGGTCTGTTGTTCAAACGATGCTATTCGGTCGGGGTCTACTACTACATAGGCAAGCCACTCTCCATCTGCGGAAAGTTGCATTTGGGAACGGTCTGATAAAGACTTAATTTTGAGTATTGCCGAACTCATTCTATCTACCATACTAATTTCTCCTTGTAACGGAAGTCGAGAACTATCTTCCTTTCTAATAGAACTATCTATTGTCTCTTGAATCAATGGATCGTATTGTCTTAACCTTTGTCGTGCGCGTTGAAGTCGGCTCTTAATCGTATTTTGGGATACGCCTAAATAGTTACTTATCTCAGCAGATGTCATCTCTTCAAAATAATGGAGTCTGATAAGTTGGCGATCACTTTCCTTTAGTTTTGAAAGCAGCTCTTGGACCAATTCGCGTTGTGCTTCAACGGCGTCCCTCTCATTTTCCAAGGCCACATACAGTGAATATGTATCTGTCTCTGTATTTATTGTGTAGTTCTCACGTAACAATTTGGACCTTGATTGATTTTTTCGGAACCACGCTATACAGAGATAATTAGCAATCGCAAGAAGCCATGTTGGAAACTTCGCCGAGTCTCGCAGCTTTTCCAAATTTCGATACGCTTCAAAGAATGTTTCCTGTGTAATGTCTTCAGCAATGTGGAAATCTCCAGTTTTCCGATACGCATACGCGTGAACCTGCTTCTGGTATTTACCTACCAAACTCGCAAAGGCAGCTTCATCACCCGCAACGGTAAATTGAATCAACACAACATCGTCCGTTTTCATCTGACATCTCCAGAAAGGTGTTATTACGTAGAATTATAGCAAAATTTGTGAAAAGTGCATACACATTACCTTGTATGCACTGACCGAATACTTGACGCACATCGACGTTGACTTGCCGTATTGTAAGCGCGTTGTCAATTGTCTTCAGATAATTGTTGGTTTTAATAACTGGATAATACGTTTCAGGGTAGGAGTGTTTAAAGGTACGAGGGAATGTCTGATTGACTATTTCACTTTTCACTATATAGTCGCGAATGAGTTGAAAAAAGGTGCATAATTTTATTCAAATGCCATTATAAGGTACCGAACGATATTTTGCGTTTAATAGACCCGCAATGGACATCTTAAAACCTTGATTGCCATAGTACAAATTTCACTTCATCTGTCGGTGATGGTATTGCCCCGAATAGACCAGAATCTCGAATTTCCTGTTGGAGTTTATTACGAAACAGTTTTTCATATTCTCCGTTAAAAGTCCGGGCAGTCTGGATTCCCTGATAAATGCTATTCCCATAGAAAAACGCACCGAGTATTCCAACGGGTACAGCGACTTTGTAACGTCCTTGGTCAGCGTAATAGAAACTCGCGCCGCCCAGCACTGCGACGCTAACAAAAGCATAGAGTCCATCAACAGTTCGTCCTGTATAAATCTGTCCACTGCCCGGTACGAACGCTGAAAGCACGCCAGCAAGTGTCGGAGAACGGCGCGGCAAATTCTCGGCATCTTTTACCTGTCGCGCTAATCTATTGCTAACCTCGGCGAAAGGACTCTCTGGATACGTTAAAGAGACATCACTCCACACTTGGCGCGCTTGTATCCATTCTCTCTTATCTATGTGTACCATTCCAATTGTAAAATGCGCGCGTGGTGCTAGGTCGCTCTCCGCATGTTCCGCAAGGAATTGTTTTAGCGATGAAAGTCCGTGTTTACTATTGCCTAACAGGATGTGGCATTGCGCAATGTTGTTCTTACACCGCGCAACAAGGCTACTTTCCGGATAGGTGTCAATCAGGAGTTGGTAAGCAGGAATTGCGTTTTTCAATTTGCCTGCGTTCTGGTAGGATGCGGCAACGCGAAACGCTATAAAATCGCTTTGAGGGGTATCCGGATGTAGAAAGAGGAGTCGTTTATATTCGTGGGCGGCGTTGAGGTAGTCGCCTTGTTGGAAGAGTGAGTCTGCGAAGGCGGATTCTGCAGCCGTAGACAGCGGAACTGTGCTGAAAAGAAGAAAATATAGGGTGCAGCTTACAAGGGCATATCGCACTGAGGTAGGGGAGAAAGTTTTCATTCTGTGTTGAGTTGTTTTTGCACATGTTCTTTGCTGACTGCCCAAACGTTATTGCCAATATCTATGAGTTGTGGGGCAAAACGAGAGTTTGAAATCTCGTTTTTGAAGCCGTTACCACCATAGGTGTTTAGTAAGATGAGTGCGCAAGCGATGGCAAGCCCACCAGAAGCGATACCGAAGCAGAGTCCTAAGAGTCGGTTCGCCCAGCCCAAGACTCCTTTTTCGAGGATACGCTGGATACGCTCAAAGAGCGAGTCAACGAGAATAGAAACGACAAGTACAATAGCAACAATGCTCAGCCATTTCGTCCAAGTGGAATTTACTATGAGTTTCTGAAGGGGTGCCGCGAGTTGATGCCAAAATTGGCATGCAGCGAAAAATCCTACGCCAATTACAAATACACCCCAAACACTTCGGGTAAAACCGGCACGGTAACAACTTATGCCTGCCAGTCCAACGAGGATGAAGATACCGATATCAAGTTTCGTCATGGTTTGTTGGGTGTTTTTGTACGAGAAGTTTACGATTCGCGCCCTAAACGGTGCCGACGAAGGGGATTTCCTTCAGCGTTAGACCGAAAGTTTGTTCAAGTGCTGTCTCTGTAGGCATATCGTTACCCAGTTGATGAAGCAGCGCGCGAATTTGCGGAAGACCGAATTGCTGAATAAGATATTCAACGATTGCTGTGGATTGGATGTATGCTAATTTCCGATATTTCGCAGGAAGTTGGCTAAACGGTTCGCTCAGTGCGGTAAACGGGAGCAACCGCTTTGTTTCGACAGCCTGTTGCAAATTGAGCCGTTCGGACTCGAACATAGGACGTGCAACACTTTGTGCCAGTCCTTCATCGAGCCATATAGGACACTGTCCGTTCGTTAGATGATGGACCAGTAGATGAATCCATTCATGCCGAAGCAGCGCATATAAAATGCCCAAAACCGGTTCACTAACTGCGCAGTATACCAGTTGGATACTACCATCGTAGCAGCCACTCGCCCAGTTCGGCAGCAAACGTTGCGATAGCTCGGTACCATTTGTATTTGTAACTGAGATAGATACGGCGGATAGGGGATAGTACCCGAGCATTTCGCCGAGTTCCCTATAAGCTCGATGAATCAGTCGACAAATATTCCACACTGTCTGTGGGTGCATCGCGGAATGGCAGGTCAGCGTGAAAAATTCGGCATTCATAGCGTATTTCGGCGGGACTGTAGCGTCCAGCTGCAGCTGTTCAAGGAATCCTTGAGGTGGTGGTTCCTGCAAATCATCCAAACACACCAACGCGTCATAACAGGCTTTCTCATCAAGAATGCGTGCCTTACGTCTAAGGGCGGTCGGTGAATCTGGACACAACCGAAGTGCAATATCTAGGCATGCCAATGCTGTATCCCATTCTCCGACCATCTCGTATGCTTTTGCAAGATCGGCATAGATATAGTGATGCTGGGCTGCACCCAATTTCAAGCCAGCGAGATAGTGTTGGATGGCTTCAACATAGCAAGCTTGTCCGTAACTAACTGTTGCTTGTCGGAAATGTGACAATGCTAATGAATTGGTATGCCTTAGATGCACTGCTTTCATAAGGAACAGGGGCATTAAATAGTCTGATTTCAATGCACACCTGATCCTTCTGTTCCTTCAAAACGTGATATATCTACACAGAAACAGACATATCTTGTTTTAGTATTCCTGCTTTGATGTCCACCGCCTCCAAACGAGGTCTTACACGGACTCCGTCAGGCGTTTAGCCTCTCCACCGAACCGATGGTGAGGGTTCTTAGATTTATCGCAGCATTGACATCTAAATAGACTATGTTTCAATTGAACCAAATGTCATGAAAAACATAGATTTGCTTAGAATTTGGGCGTTATAGCAGCTGCTCCCATATAGCTATGAACGTTCAATGTCAACGACTTTGAAACTAATTTTTCCACACTTTAGAGTAGAACCGTCTTGAACAGGCGTAGACGTTTCGACACGTTCATCATCGACATAAGTCGCGTTAGAACTGCCTAAGTCTGTGACGTATACCTCGTCATCCTTCTGCTCAAACCGGACGTGCAAACGGGAAAGTGTCCGGATTGCGTCGTAACGTTTCAACATTTCTGGGGATGCGGATGATTGTTCGGTGTCCCACTGTTGCAGTGCGTCCGCGTTCGGTAGAGACGCGTCTACCTGCATAATTTCAGTGGTTTCGTTACCCATACCTTGTGGACTATAGCCGAATTGCGGCTGCATCCCGTCAGTGGAAACATTGGTCTCCGGTGCCTCGCCCCGAATTTCTGCCATGACCCGTTCGCAGACGCGCTGTTGGCTGCCCGGCGGTAACATGACGTTCTCTCTTTCCTCGAAGCGATAGTGTGTAAAATCGATTAATTGTTTCAACGGCTGAAGTTCCGGGAAGCTGTTAATTTCCTTCAAAAGACCTTTCTGCTTACGAGATAGCTTTTCGTTTTTCAGCCAACGCGTATAAGCTTCCAGCATCTCTGCCTTCTTAAGGTCGTCTGCTGAGATCCCAGCCTTCCGCCATTTCTTCCAGAAGCGCATTAGTTAGTCCTCCAAATTAATAAATCCACTGGATGCCCTTAGCAACCAGAATTTTCCGCAGTTCTTCTGTACACCGAAAAATCCAGATCTTCACGGTTCCTTCTTTTCGGTTAAGAATGCGGGCGATCTCTGCAATACTGTAACCTTCTAAGTGCCGCAACATCCACGCGATCCGATGATTGGATTTAGTGACCTGTTCAAGGGCACTCTCCAAAATCTGTTGTGCTTCTACGGCTTCTAATTCTTGTTCGGGACCTGAGTAGGGATCCTCATATTTACTCAGTGGTTGTTCATCTTCGTCAGGTGAACCGCTGAGCGGATGTTCCCGAATCCGGTTCCGTTTTCGTATTGCATCGATGATAGTGTTTCGAGCCACCATATTTAACCATGCTTGAAAACTACCTTTTTCTGCATCCCATTTGTTTTTGTTTAGCTTCTGCCAAACCTTAATGAATACATCCGAGGCAACCTCTTCTGTATCCTGGTAATTTCCAAGCATTCGGTAGGCTTTATTATAAACCCATTTATAATGCTTGTCGA
>VXXH01000266.1 GCA_009835515.1 Candidatus Poribacteria bacterium | reverse complement strand
GAAAAGGGTTATACTTTAATAACCAGCACAAATCAAGGCGTATACGCCGAGGTTAAACCGAATCCAACCCAGCTGATTTTGAATACAACTCTCAGTGATGGCACGCGCCACGGTCCCTATAGCCTACCTATGGAGCGGAGTGCCCTGCTCACTGAGGCTGAAAAAGGCGGATTTTTTAGCTATGCTGCCGGGGTCGCATATCAAATTTTAACCGACTACCGGATACAAGGGCTGGAAATCGATAATTATCTCACCGATTTACCTGTGAAAAAAGGATTGTCTTCAAGTGCAGCTATCAGTGTATTGGTAGCACGCGCCTTCAATCGCACTTATGATCTCAAGATGACGACACGTGATGAAATGGAATACGCCTACCGCGGCGAGACGACTACACCTTCACGGTGCGGGCGGATGGACCAAGGTTGTGCCTACCAACGCCCTATTCTCATGACGTTCGACGGCGACAATGTTGATGTCCGAGGACTCAGTGTCCCGAAAGACATGTACCTTGTAATTGTTGACCTGGGTGCGGGTAAAGATACACGTCTGATATTGAACCAATTAAATCACTGCTATCCGTTCGCTGAGAGTGAATTAGAGAAAAATGTACAGCATTACCTCGGTCCAATAAGTGCGGAGATTACGCAGGAGGCGTATCAAGCACTCCGCGCTGGCGATGCAGAGAGGGTGGGTCAGCTGATGACGCTGGCTCAGACAGAGTTCGACAAACACCTCATACCTGCCTGTCCATCGCAATTGACGGCACCCATTCTCCATAAAGTCCTGAATTATGAACCGATTCAGCCGTATATCTGGGGTGGTAAAGGTGTCGGCTCACAGGGTGACGGGTCAGCCCAATTCATTGTAAAAGACGAAGAGAGTCAAGCGCGCGTTATAGAGGTTATTGAACGAGATTTGCAGATGTCGTGTCTGAAACTGGTAATTGAGGCGAGCAGCCACGTCCGAAAAGCAGTTATTCCGGCTGCAGGGTTCGGAACTCGACTGTTCCCAGCGTCAAAGGCGATGAAGAAGGAACTCTTCCCTGTGATTGACAGTTCTGGGCAAGCAAACCAGCGATTATGGCAATCGTTGAAGAGGCAGTGAAGGCAGGGATCGAGAAAATCTGTCTTATCGTCCAACAAGGGGATACAGAGCTCTTTGAATCGTTTTTCAAAACGCCACCGCGGATTGAACACTACAATAAACTCAGCAAAGAAAATAAAGCGTATTGCGATTATCTGTTGGAGTTGGGGAGTCGAGTGACGTTCGTTACACAAGACGTTCAGGAAGGTTTCGGGCACGCTGTTTACTGTGCACGGGAATGGGTTGGCAACGAACCTTTCTTGCTCATGCTCGGTGACCATCTCTACGGTTCAGATGAGGAAAAATGTTGTGCACAACAAGTCGTTGAGGCTTATGAACGCGTAGGACACAGCGTCGTAGGACTGAAAAAGACACCGATCGAACTGTTGTCAAACTTCGGATGCGTTACCGGCGTATGGAAAGAAAAGGACGCATTGCTATCGGTAACAGAGTTTTACGAGAAGCCGGACCCTGAGTATGCGATGGAGCATTTACACATAGATGGGATGGAGGTAGACGAGTTCTTGACGGTGTTCGGGATTTATGTAATACAACCGCAGGTTTTTGATTTTCTCGAACAGAACATTTCTCATAATCTGCGCGAGCGCGGCGAATTTCAACTCACATCCTGTTTAGACGAATTGCGCAAGGCAGATGGGTTTTCAGGATATGTCGTCAAAGGCAGACGATTTGACATCGGTCTCCCTGAAGAGTATCGACAAACAGTTATTGATTTCAGAAATGCTTAGGGGCGATGGCTATGCGTCAGAACGCCGCTTAATGACAACGATTGTGAGATCGTCGTATTGTTCCGCTTCGCCGACGAATCTGTGGACATCATCGACCAAGTGTTGAACCGTTTCTTCGGCACTGGCAGAATCAGGAATTCGCGAAACCGTTTCCTTTAAACGTTCGGTTCCATACATCTCGGTTTCTACGTTGAGTGCCTCAATGAGACCGTCAGTATGAAAGATCAGGAAATCGCCCTCGCTGAGATCGAAGGTCGTGGATTCATATTCTACTTTTTTCATACTCCCAAGGGGCAAATCCCCACTTTCAATCTCAATTATATCCGCGCCGCTTTTGAGAATGGGGTAAGGTTGTCCCCCGTTGGCATAGTCAATGCGTCTTTCGGCTTCATCAAGGATCGCGAGGTTAAGTGCAATAAAACTCGGACCGTACATCCGTGGTGCTAACCCTATATTGAGGTCTCTAAGAATGACTGCAGCTTCGGATTTGAAACGCGAGACTTCATATAACATCCCGTTCGTCAACACAGCGTTCATCGCGCCGCGCAGCCCTTTTCCTGCAGCGTCGGCTACTGCGATAGCGGTCTGCCCGTTCTCTACAGTGAGATAATCGTAGAAATCACCACCGACCTGTGTTGCGGGGACCGACATCCCTGCAATATCAAATGCCTTCGTGTCAGGTGCCTCCGTGGGCAGCAGCCCCATCTGAATATTCTGTGCCTCACTCAATTCAGCACGGATACGTTGCATCTCCGCTTCTTCCTGCTGTCGCATCGCATTGCGTAGCTGCAATGTGTGTCGTCGGTTAACAATAAGCCGACCAATCAGAGAGAATACGACTGTCACAAAAATAAGCGTCGGTAAATAAGTTCGCCAGCGCGTCCAGATCGGTGGCGGGATACTAAAATCTACAGCTGCGGGTGGGGCGGTGTATGCCCAATCTTTACGGAACGCCTTGATGAGGAAACTGTAGTTCCCCGCCTTAAGCCCAGTATATCGGATACGCAGAATACCGTTTTGATTCTGAAATGCCTGCGTAACTCCACTGTTGTCCATAGCCTGTTGGTTCGCCAATCCAGGTGCTGAAAGCGGAACCCACTGGTCAGATGGTATACCAGCACCGGTAGGCAAAAGTGCGAATTCCTCCATTGAGAGTGTTGTCCATGCGGGTGTATCCAATCCGATTAATTTAAATTCATAGGAGAGTCCCTCTCGAAGCGGGCTGATCCCTCGGACATTGAAAATTTTAGCACCCCGCGCAGATAGGACTAAGTTGGATGAGAGATCCGTATAAGGTTTATCCGCCTCTAAGGTGGTTATTCGACACTCTGGCAGCCCACCACGCGTGGGTGTGTACTGTGTAACACCCCTTTCAGTTGCAAACCAGATATCTTTATCGGAGGATTCAAGGATTTTTGAGATGTTGTTATGTGCCCAACCGTTTTTTGTCGTTCGGTTGTGGAAGATTTCACCATCGTAGCGGACGGTGCCGCCGCCCCGCGTTGCGAACCATATATTTCCGCGACTATCCTCTATTACGTCGCGTACATTGTCCACCAGAAATCCGTCTTCTTTTGTAGTGTAAGTTGTCAAGTTTATCCCATCGTAGCGGACTGCACCACGAGATGTCGCGAGCCAAAGGATTCCTTCCCGAGAAGTCAGAGAGGCGTTTGCCGTACCGAGTTCATTAATAGTCTGAGTCTCTTCTAAGACCGTGCCGCGATATGTCTTAAGGGCATCTGAAAAGATGAAAGTAACCTCTTCGTTTCCTTCTGTTGGGTTCTGCCATACTGCGAGCGGTGCAGAAGTAGATTCGCCGTCAAGCACAACCGGTTCACCGGTTTCGATATTATTCCAGCGGATCAACCTGCCTGTCACGGCATTGAAAAACCATTTACCTCCTGGTGTCGTTTTGAGGCGTGTTGTTGCCTTAAGGTTAAGCACATCTGGCGCGATAGGGCGCGTTGTAGATGCTGCGCGATCAATATTCTGCGGGTAACGCTTCACATTTGCGTTCCCAAAATGCACCCATAGTCTATTTTTAGAATCTCTGTATAAGTCAGTAATAGCAACTGCTCCGGGTTCCATTTCCCGATCTCTTGTGCCTTGACGCATTTCCATGGTTTTTTGAAACAGAATTCTTTGTGAACCTTTTTCTGTAAGCCATAAAAGTCCTGTTGCGTCCGCTTTAAAGAGATGTCCGCCAAAAGCCAGCCATACATGTTCACCCTCGGCAACAAGGACCTCGGTATTGCTATCCGAGCGTTCCCCACCGGGTCCGGTTTTTGTCCGAATACGGATGGAAATTTGATGACCGAAACTTGCGTTTGCGTACCGGAAGAATGTATATCGTGTGGAACCGAAATGAGATTCTGGCTCGTTTATGAACCAGATATCTCCGCCGACCTCAAATATTTTCACGATTTCAGACTGGGAACGTCCACTGTGGATGTCTGGCAACTGCGAAGTAGACACGTTTTGGGCACGGTCTAACCTTAATGGATCTGTGAAACTTTCGTCTGTTTTCGTATTATAACGGGTGACACTCCCTGGTACACTCAACCAGAGGTAGCCTCGGCTATCCTCATACATCGTGCGAATCCTTTTAGTGCCGAGCCCTGCATGTGTGCTAACAGCGGGTGTCGGATCAAATACTGTCACGCCGTTATTGTGTCCGAACCATAATTTACCATCAACGGCTTCAAAAATCGTCCGTACCTCGTCATTTCCAAGCCCGCTATTAACAGTGCTCGGAATTTCACTGAGGTCTTGATCATATTGATGCATCCCGCGGCCTTCAGTGAACCATAGATTGCCCGATTTATCCTCCAGTTCAAGAACCCCTCGTAGATTTCTGTGCCGCTGCAGCCGCGAACCATCCCATTGTCTTGTGGAGCGACCATCACTAAACCAGAGTCGATTTTTTGTATCAATTTGGATTGCGGTGGGGCTTCCTATGGCTGTAGGTACACCTCTTGCAGCTCTACTTCTTCTGGGTCCGGTATAAGTCCAAGTTGGCAGAATCTGTTTAAAGTCTTTTCCATCAAACTGCAGGAGCAGGTTATCGCCGCCGAGCCAAAGGTTCCCAGAGACATCTTCAGCTATCGTCTCAATTGGAGTGTCAGCATTTAGGTCGGACATATCGGGTCGCGTGAATCCAGCATTCGGATGGATACGGGGTGTTCCATCGTCCATTTCATCATCCGTATCACCGCCGCCACCAAGTTCTGTGCGGACCCACGGATTCTCTCGGAAACTCAGAAGGACACCGGTCTTTTCCTCTTCTCCTTCACTCCCACCGAGCCAGAGTGTCCCATCTGTGCTTTGAAAAATAACGGCTATTGTCAAGCTTGTAGAACGTATCAGATCTTCACCGATAATTTCATGCGGCTGCGCCTGGGGCAGTCTTTGGACACCTTGCGCCACGTACTTCGTTAGTACCTGATTTTCACCGACCCATATATCACCCTGCTGATCCGCGATGAGTGCATTCCCTGTACCGATAAAACTGACTGAGCTGCCGTCAAACCGACTAATTCTGCCCGATTTTTCTGAAGGATCCCTTGAGAGAAACCAGATGTGTCCCCATTTATCCTCAACGATTTGTTGCGTCTGTCCGATCAGTCCACCGGCTTCGACGTCCTCAGACCCGTCCAATGATCCGGCGTAGGGTTTAAAAGTGTTTTCATAAAACTGACTTACGCCACCCCGATCAGAACCGAACCAGAGAACACCTCGACTGTCTTGGAAAATGACAGGGACAATGGGTCCTACCAATCCATCAGCAACGGTATAAGTTTGAATTTGCTCAGCTCTGGTATCCCCACACACAAGAAACGCAGCAGAAGTTATACTAACGATTAAAATAAGATTTTTAACCGTAGTTTTCAGGTTTCTGAAACTTGCTAAACAGAGGTTAGTATGTATCATAATCTTTTTTGACCAGAGCCGTTGCGTCGAAGATTTTGCTTAATAATTAATGGGCGAAATCTCGAATACGTGAAATTGCTTCCTTTATGACTTCATCTGGATACGTTAAGGAAATTCTGCAGTACCCTTCACTCCATTGCCCATATCCGAGTCCGGGTGTTACGACAACGCCTACCTCCTCAAGTAGTGCTGTAGCAAAAGCGCGACTTGAACCGTTGAAGCGATCAGGGACAGGTGCCCAGATGTACATCGTTGCCTTCGGTCTCTCAATCGCCCACCCACCGGCTGTAAGTGAATCCACCACTATGTCTCGGCGTTTTTGATAAACCGCATTTATCGCAGGCGTGACTTCGTCTGCTATTGAGAGTGCCTTTGCACCGGCGAACTGAAGTGCACGGAGTGATCCGTTATCTATATTATCTTTAACAGTTTTAACTGCGCTAACAGCGGTTGGGTTACCAACAACAAACCCTAATCGCCATCCGGTCATATTAAATGCTTTGCTCAATGAGAAAAATTCAACGGCTACTTCAGCAGCACCGTCTACTTGCAGGATACTTGGTGAACGATAGCCGTCGTAGGTATTTTCACTATAAGCGTTGTCGTGGGCAATGAGGATACTGTTTTGTCTCCCAAATTCCACGGCGCGCTTGAAGAAATCGAGGTCAGCAGTGGCAGTTGTCGGGTTGTTTGGGTAATTGATCCAGAGGACTTTGGCAAGACGTTTTATCTCGTCGGGGATAGCGTCAAAGTCAACATAGAAATCGTTTTCTCGCAGAAGCGGGGCATAGTAGGTCGTCGCACTCGCACAGACGTGTCCGATGTTATAGGTCGGGTAACCCGGACTTGCTGCAATGCCGATGTCGCCAGGGTTGAGTATGCCAAGTGCCAGTTTAACGATTGCATCTTTACTTCCGAGTGTCGTAGCGACCTGATCATCGGAGAGCGAAACGCCGTAGCGCCGTTGATAGAAATCAAGGACTGCCTGTGGAAAATCCTCAACAGGGATGTCACATCCATATCGGTGCCGATCAGGGTCTTCGGGATTCTGGATTGCTTGCACCAGTGTATCGACAACCGGGTCCGGTGTTGGGATATCTGGATCACCGATGCCGAGGCTGATAACATCAACACCTCGCGCTTTCGCTGCCTGTATCTTTTTGCGCAAATCCACAAAGAGATAGGGTGGAAGTTTCTGTAACCGTTCTGCGATTGTAATCAAAATTTTCTCCTTTAATAATTACCAGTTATCAGAGGAAATAGTTATCAG
>VXXH01000010.1 GCA_009835515.1 Candidatus Poribacteria bacterium | reverse complement strand
TGATTATGGAATTGACAAAGATTTAAGAATTTCTTTCTCAGGGGGAGTTGCACTTATTGAGGATGATGCGTTCAATACGTCCTTAGAAATCCCGCCAGCACCCGTCGGTGGGCTGTCAATAGTCCGAATTAACGAGTTAGGGCAGACAGGCTTAGATTATTTTCTTCAAGGGAGTTTTAGTGCTATGTTTTCCCGGACTGTGAATGCTGCAACAAGTGAAACATTCGTCAAGACTCGGACGTTGGGGCTTACCGGCGGCGGTGGTGTCTTAAAACGGTTGGGTACGAAATCAGGATGGGGTATAACCCCATTTTTTGGTGTATATTATTCAAATGCTTGGGCGGTTACAGAGCATCAATGGAGAGGATTTGAAGAGGCTGTGAGTGATAGTAGTATTTTAGGAGAAGCTGGGGTAGAAATTCAGATGTCAAAGACGACGAGCATCATCGGATCTCTTCTATTTTCTTTTGAGAGTTCTGATACTGCTTTTAGTATTGGGATAAATCTGTATTAACAGTTTGTGCTAATTGTTTCAGGGACTTCATTATCCACACGGGTTTCGTAGCGTAGGCTGTTAGCCTGCGTGCTGTGCTACAAAATCAACGCCATAACGCAGCTCTGAAGCACCAAAGCAAAATTAACTGGCACAAGTCGTAAAGTTAATAAGTGTAATCTAAAAAAAGGAAGACGAATATGAGCCAAAACCCTTCATCAGAATTTGTCCCCGGTCAGATTGTTTTTTTGAAAGCAGATCCCTCTACTCGTGGTGCTGTTGTCGGTGTGTCCCCGGGCACTCCCGAAGACCAAATTCACGTTTTTGTTGGTCAAAAAGTTCACACCTTTTATCCTTCTCAGTTGCAGCTTGATGTCCAAGACGATTCTTGCATCTTTGCTTGTGATGACTTTCATGCCTACCTAACGGCACTTCAGATACAATACCCTGGCTTATCAACGCTATACTCGCTCAATGCCGCACGGGTTGACTTTATCCCGTATCAATACCGCCCTGTTCTCAAATTTATCAAAGCGGATCTACCCCGATTGCTTATCGCTGATAGCGTCGGCGTAGGAAAAACGATTGAAGCCGGATTGATTCTCCGAGAGTTACAGGCACGTAGTGAGATCAATTCCGTCCTTATTATATGTCCACGTCCGTTGGTTGCTGAGCAAAAATGGCAGCGAGAGATGAAACGGTTTGACGAGAATTTTGAGCATCTGGACGGAAAGACATTGCAATACTGCCTCAAGGAGATGCATCTGGATGGTGAATGGCCCGAACGGTATCAGAAGGCGATCCTCCCCTATTCATTGCTAAGTAAAACACTCCTTTTCGGTCCCGGTGGAACCTCGAAAAAGAAGACTGGAAAGGGACTTTTGGATTTAGACCCACCGCCGCATTTTGATCTTGTTATTGTTGATGAAGCGCACCATATCCGAAATCAGGGTACTGCCAATCATGAAGCTGTACGGTTTTTTTGTGAAAACGCTAACGCAGCGGTTTTTCTCACCGCGACCCCTATCCAACTCGGTAGTCATGATCTGTATGTGCTCCTTAATGTCCTACGTCCAGACCTAATCTTAGATGAAGAAAGTTTTAACCACATGGCGGAGCCGAATCCTTTTATTAACCAAGCCGTTGATGCTGCGCGAGCACAAGAGAGTGGATGGATACAAAGTGCCAAGGAATCCCTTGACCAAGCATCTGCAACCGCTTGGGGACAATCAATTTCCAAAAATGACCCAGAGTTCAAGCAGGTCAGAAAGCAACTCGCTCGTGGGCACATTACGCCTGAAGGGCGCGTCCAACTCATTACCGATATGGAAGCACTCCACACATTTTCAGGAATTATCAATAGAACCCGCCGCCGCGATATCGGTGAATTTACTATTCGGCGTTCGCGGACTGTAGAGGTCGCGCTAACGACGGAGCAGGAAGAACTTCATGAAGCACTGCTTGAAACGCAAGCAGAGATATTCCGCAGCTTGCACGGTGATCAGAGCGTTAACTTCATGATGACGACGCTCCGTCGACAGTTAGCAAGTTGTCTGCATGGACTTGAACCACTACTTGAGGATATATTGAACCGTCGCCTTGACGAACTTGAATGGACAGAGGCTGACGCACTTGATGCAATGCCTACACCAGAACTTACCACACACATTCGCGAACATGTCCAAACACTTCTGGAGAAAGCGAAAAACCTTGATCCAAAAGATTTGAAGTTAGAGGCACTCCGAAAAATTGTTCGCGAGCGACAAAACCTGCCGAATAACAAGGTCATGATTTTTAGTAGTTTCCGCCACACGCTTTCCTATCTTCACAAAAACCTCATGCGCGACGGTTTTCGCGTCGCGCAGATTCATGGCGGTACTCCAGACGAGGAACGCCTTGAACTCCGTGAACGGTTTGAAAAACCAAGATCAGAGACCGATAGTCTTGACCTGATGCTCTTTTCCGAAGTCGGTTGTGAAGGGTTGGATTACCAGTTCTGTGATTGCATCGTCAACTATGATCTCCCTTGGAACCCGATGAAGATTGAACAGCGCATTGGTCGTATTGATCGCAGAGGGCAAAAGAGCGAAAGTGTTGCGATTATTAATCTCATCACACCAGATACCGTTGATGCTGACATTTATGAGCGATGCCTACTTCGCATCGGTGTGTTTGAAAGTGCCTTGGGTGGTAGTGAAGAAATCCTCGGTGAAGTTACAACTGAACTGCGGAATATCGCCGAAGATTATGGATTAACCGAAGCAGAGCGAAGAACTAAATTACAACAATTGGAAGATAACCAGATCCGGTTAATACAGGAACATGAGGAGCTTGAAGCGCAACAATTAGACCTCTTTGGTCTCCGTTTCCCTGAAGACAAAATGGAGAAAGAGGTTGAAGATGCCTCCAGTTACTGGTTATCCCCGAAATCAATACAGCGGCTCGTCACGCGCTATCTTCGGCAGAAAATTGGGGCAGAACAAGAGTTCATTCTTGGCGAAAAACCGCTCAAAACCCTTCGACTTTCTGAAGGCGCGCGGAATACTCTATTGGCTGATTTTCAGCAATTTTCTCGCGAAAAGGCGCGAGTCTATCGTGACTGGGAAAAATGGCTAAAAGGTTCGGGACAGCATCTATCTATAACTTTTGAAGCAGACTGTGCAACACAGCATCCTGACGCGATGTTTATTATGCCAACACACCCCTTAGTGAAACAGGCAGCAGCGACGTTGAATGCTGGACAAGAAGTTGTTACAACACTGAAAGTTAAAACAAGCAATGTTCCATCGGGGCGTTATGAATTTGCTATTTACCAGTGGCGATTCCTTGGAATTCGGGAACATTTGGTGCTTAAACCCATTGCTTCATCTGAAGTATTAACGCCGTGTCTTAACGATCTACTTGAGCGCGCTGTGGATAGTGATACCCAAGGGAATCAACTGTTAACTAAGAAAGATGAATTGGAAAAAGAGCAACAGAAGTTATGGGCTGAGGCACGTGCCAATCATAGGGAGCGTACGCAGGCATTAGCAGACTACCGAAAGGAGAGTCTGTCAACAAGCTATCAGAAACAGAGGACGGTCCTTGATCAGAAACTCATACAAGCAACCGATCCGAACATCCAACGAATGCGGCGAAGTCAACTCGACAACGCTAAAGTAGATTACCAGCGGCGCATCGAAGAATTTAACACAGCAATAGCGCAAGCAGATATTACATCAGAACCCGTGGCTTATGGCGTTCTTGAGGTGGAGTAGAGTGCGTATAGATTTGTGCTGTATTTTCCTACAGATTTAGGAGGAGTCTATGGTGTCAAGTGAACAATTTGAACATATCCAGAGAATTCGACAGGATTTTTATGATGGAAGTGAACGGCTTAAGAATAGTTCACATAATTCAATCCGGACTCTGGCGAATGATCTTTACAACAAACATACCCATTTTATCTTTGAGTTGATTCAGAATGCTGAAGATAACACATACGCGGAGCAAAATACTTATCCGCCATTTATTTCCTTTCGATTAACGAAAACTGATCCTACTAATAGTCCAGGATCCGATGGGGCATTGATTATTCAAAATAACGAGGTCGGTTTTGATGTTGATAATGTAGATGCTATCTGTGCGGTCGGCGAAACCACAAAAAAGAAGGAACAAGGATACATTGGTGAAAAAGGAATAGGTTTTAAATCTGTTTTTCGTGTGACAGACAATCCTCACATTTTCTCTAACGGTTACCATTTCTGTTTGCCAGAGTCTGATCCTGAGACTGGACTTGGATACATCGTGCCGCAATGGATTGATACGCCTCCGGAAGGTCTCCTTCTTTCTGATACCTATATCATCTTACCATTAACAAAGAGCGATTTTGGATATGATAAAATCGAGATAATGCTCCGAGATATTGAACCAGAGGTAATTCTTTTTCTTTCTACACTTGAAGAAATTCGGATTGAGACAGATACCGGGGACAATCTTACAATCTTGAAAGATAGTACCACTACGCCAGAGGTTGCAATCGTAGTTGAAGGCAATAAACACGGATCTGCCTTTTTTACTTCCGATAGTTTCTTGGTGTGTAATAAACGCTTTAATAAACCGGCGGATATTCATCATGAGAAACGAGAAGGAATAGAAGATCGAGAGGTATCAGTCGCGTTCCCATTGAATGAAGGTTCTGCAGCCGGAGGTAAGATTTTTGCCTACCTCCCTATTCGCTCAGACACAGGTTTTCCGTTTTTAATTAATGCTGATTTTATCCTACCCAGTTCACGTGAAGACATTCAAGATGTTCCTTGGAATTACTGGTTAATGAGATGTGGTGCGGATTTGATTTCCGGCGAATTGTTGCCTCTCCTAAAAAAGCGGAAAATTTTGCTAAATGTCCAATTCCTTGAATCACTTGCCAATCGGCTAAATAATCTTGTATACAACACGAATGGTCTGTTTTATGCTATTTACGCGAAAGTGCGTGAAGTGTTGAAGAACGAAGCATTACTCCCGACAAATGATAACTCGTTTGTATCCGCACGAGATGCTGTATTAACGCGTTCTGATGCCGTTAGAAATCTACTCACTGATATTCAATTAGGTATGCTTTTGCGTCCTAATGTCGATGGTAATGTGACGTTAAAGTGGTTGTCCGCTGCAATTACACTTGACCGTACGCCATCTCTACGGAAATACATCATGGACTCTCTGGAAGTCGAAGAAGTCACGCCAGACATGTTTGCCCGTAGACTTTCAGAAAAATTTCTCTCAAGTCAAACTGACGAGTGGTTTATCAAATTCTATAAGTTCTTATCCGACCAGCCAGCATTATGGCGTTCCAGCGGAAGTGTTCTTCGTACAAAACCTATCCTGCGTCTCCAAGATGGAACACACGTTAATCCACCTCAAGAAACTTCCCATCCAACTGCCTATTTTTCAGTTGGTGCAACTACTGATGCTTCACTGCCAATTGTAAAGTGGGAAATCTCGCAAGATGAAGGTGCCTACGATTTTTTGAAAGCGTTAGGGGTCCAAGAGTCTGACCTTGTTGCAGAAGTCGTTGAGACGGTACTCCCAAAATACAAACAGGATTTCCCAACAGTTTCGATCAACGATCATCTCTGTGATTTTGCCAAAATTGAACGCGCATACAAAACAGATTCACGAGAGAAGATAGAGCGGCTCCTAAAGGCGTTACGAGAAACACCGTTTATCCTCGCTGAGCATGCAAACGCAGACAGCCCTATCTATCTTAGACCAGATCAACTCTATTTTGGCACAGATGCATTGCGGATGTATTTTGAAGGGAACAACTTAGTAAGTTGGGTTGAAATTTGGAAGGAGCAAAATGACAACCTTGCTTACTTGCAGAAGTGTTTCAGATCTGATATCTTAGGCGGACCAACAGGCGCATTTGTTAACCTCAATAAATATCCACCCGCCGCTCGTGAATTGTTTAAGGATTTAGAAATTCTGGATTCTGTGCAGATTGAAAGGAAAAAGGCGGATTTGCAAGGAAATGTTACTATTGTGAGCCAACACGGTAAACACCAGAGAGGAGTTAACGGCTTTGACCCGAACATAAGTGTTGATGGATTGAAACATGCTCTTGACAACCTAACGCTTGAGAAAAGTACCTTCATCTGGAATCATATTGCTATTCCTAACGCCGATTGTATTAAAGGATTTATAGAGAAATCAACAACTCAGAATTACGGAAATAGTCGGTCAGATGAACACATCTCTGATTCTTTAGGGCAGTTGTTGATTGACACTGCATGGCTCCCTGATACTGATGGAAATATGCACAAACCAAGTGAAATTGCCCTCGACGATCTCCCTGGTTCGTTCAAAAAGGATGAAAAATTGGCGAAAAAACTGGATATGCCAATAAGCCAGAATCAGATAATTGATTTAATTGCTCCGGCGATTGGCATCCCTCCAGATATACTCACTCAGATTGTTAATGCACCACCGGAGACGATTGAGCAAATTGAATCGTTGTTACAATCCTCCTCTGAATCTACGTTCATTGACCCATCAATATCTCAAGCAGCATCTTTTCCTGTGAATCCGGTGTCAAACCCCGAGCGGCGAGAAAAGCAGATTCTCTTAGAACTTGGAAAGGCACCTGACAAGGAATATACTGAGAAATTAAGGAGCGTTCGGACATCAAGGGATACAATCGATCCCAAGACTTGGCTTAGCACACACTACACAAATGATGATGACCAAATGGTCTGTCAGATATGTCAAGAGGAGATGCCTTTTAAATATCGCGGTGGGAATTACTACTTCGATGCTGTCGAAATGCTAAAGGGGTACTTTACAAAAGAGTATGAGGCTCAGTTTTTGGCACTCTGCCCAGAGTGTTCACCGAAGTATAAGATGTTTATAAAGCAGGTACCTGATGCGATGGATGCTCTACGGCAGCAATTGATAGATTCGGATAATTCAGACGATTTTGAAATCCTATTAACACTCGGTGATTGGAATACAAGTCTCCGGTTTGTGGAAAGGCATTGGCTTGATATGAAAACAATATTAGATTTTTATGCAC
>VXXH01000672.1 GCA_009835515.1 Candidatus Poribacteria bacterium | reverse complement strand
CTACAATTTTTAGTCAAGAAATATCTAAGAAGAATTTGTAAGGCTTACCTCACAACGCTGAACTTCCCAATTTCTTGGATAAGTGACACCGCCTGCTTCGCGGAAATACGATAAATATAAACGCCAGAGGCAACAGGAACACCGCTGAGATTCGCGCCGCGCCACTCGAATTTCCCTTGTGAGAGGACGTTTTGGTGTGCTGCTTTATAGACAAGTACACCTGTCGGCGTGAATATCTCAAGGTCAACGTTATCCGCAATTTGGGAGGCAGAGAGCCGATAGGCGAACGTCATCGTTTCGCCAGCAAGGCGCAGTGGGTTCGGATAGACTCGCGTCGCCTCAAAGGCAAGTGTTTCCGACTGAAGTTGTTCTACCCGCAACCGGTAAGAATCCACACTGCTGAATCCTTCCTCCGATTCTATAACGAGATAGAATGTGCCCGTCTCGTTAGGTTGATAGATAAGCTTCAATCCAGCGATCTCGGTCGCATTCTCGCCAGTCGCATACACTTCTCCCGTCGCCGCGTGGAGAGATAACCGGTATCTATTATTCGGCGGAATATCAGCCAATGTCACTAAAATAGTAATCCCACGGACCGCTTCCAGTTCGTAAACATCGCGTACATCGGTCGAATCGAAAATGAAAGACTCATAAGTTTCGCCATATTTGATAGGAAACGCTGTCACAATTGTATCATTCGGCTCGTAAGTGTCACCAAAGGATACCAGTATCGGGATCGTTAGCCCTTCCGGTCCTATATTAGTAATGGAGATACCCGTAACAGTGCCATCGTTTGCGTTACTATTCGGGACAGTGCCAGGTGTAAAGGCTGTATGTCCGTCATCTAAAGAATAAGCCGCGCCATCCGTTATGGATTGCACATCTATAAATTCAGCGCCCTCTTGTTGATAGATACCCAGGTGCTCAGGGTCTGTTGGATCTTCAAGCCATACCTGATGCGAGGCATCATAAGTGCCAATAGGGTAGGGCTGCGTTTCATCAATGTGCCAAATTAGGATACCTGATTCTGGTAGATAGGTATCAAAAGTCGCACCTGACATCTTGTTCCGATTTTCTATAAGAAAAAATTCCCGCGCTTCTCCAGCCTCCGGATTTCTTGACGAATGGATATCAATTTTGAAAAGCCTATCGGTTTTGGGACCGAGTTCAAAACTGGGCACATCAATTTTTTGGTTTTCGGTTATCACAACCGGTTGAATCCAACCAAGGCGACCGTTTTGCGGTCGTCCATCAAAATCCCATTTGAGATAGCCCATGATATGACTCGGTTCCAAGCCATTTCCGACCCCAAACTCTTCAGGCCCTTGATAGGGACCGAAGGCACCCATCAATCCCCATTTATGGTCGTGTGGACCTCTAAAGACACCATAAACATCAGGGGCACCAAAATCGTGGAAGAACTCATGAAAATAGATACCTAAGTGTGGGTGTTCAAAATCTGGTTCTTCAGCAACAACCGCAGCCGTATTGACGCGGACCCCATCGTGAACAGCGTTAACGGCAGGTATGAGTACAGACTGGATGTCATAATTAATGATTCCAGTAGACGCTTGGTCATTCCCTGAATGGATGAGGAAGACATGATCTACGATGCCATCATTGTCTCTATCATATTGCGAAAAATCAACCGTCTCATCTACGCCCTCGCAAGCCTCCCGAACTAATTCTCGATAGCGCTCCAAGATTCGGACACCTTCGCCGTAATACGTCATCGGTTTTTTGGCACGAATCCAAGTGTTGCCTCTCGGAACGACACCGCCCATCGGCCCTGGCTGTATATCCATCTGCCCATAAGAATTTTCGTGATAATAGGTTTTCAGGGAAACGCCTTCTGTGGCGAAGAGATATTTATCAAACGCCGCGCCCTCTCTACGTCCGGGCATGTCAGAGAAATCTATCTTCAAGGCAAGCACATATTCTATACCATCAGGCTGTAAGACCCCTTGCTCGTTGGCGAGACAACAGTCTTCCAGTGCTTCAAGAAATTCAATCTCGCTTTGAGGGGCTTTGGGTACCAATTCCCCACTCGTAGAATCTTCAGTAAAAAAAAGATATGGGTTCGGTGGGGCTCCGATGCTTAACGGCGCGAAAAACAGTAAACTGACGATGCCGATCATCAGACGCTGCAAAGTGCTTATTTCTATGAAATGTAAGGAACAACGAAGGATTACAACCGGATTAATCAAACTCGCCTCCACACTTCCGGCATAAGATATAAAACTGAATATCATCGGATTGGGCATGTTGTATGATGAGGTCAACGACCTGTTGTGGCAAGTCTGCCGCACATTTCGGACATTTGTAGAGCGACCCTTCTGTTTCAGGGAATCGGGTGACATCGCCCCAAATATCCTGTATCCAATATTTGAATTCCCACGGTATTTCAGTGTTGACTGCAGTCGCGATCTGCACAGCATGTCGAATCAGTTTCCGACATTCATGTATAGAGGCAGGCTCGTAGAGGTGTGGTGAATACCTGAGTGGTAGCGGTTTGCCCTCTGTCTCAGCTTGTGTGTTAAAATCGCGGGCGCGGGTGAGCAGAATCTGGTCTAAACGTGAACCGGCTTCCCGCCCTTTAGACCAGAGACGATAGTAACCGGTTCGTTTGATATGAAAAAAAGCAGGCTTGTTGCTCGGTTTCTTATCCATTGTATCCGTGGACGCGGTATCCCAGAGCCAACGGCCCCATTTAGAGTTATCATCAGGTTCAGACCAAATTTTTATGGCACCTGGACCGCCATCCCTATCCCACGGCTTTGCCGCCGCGTTATCCATACCAATCCAATAAGAATCTTTGCTATATTCAAAGAAGACGCGCGCCCAGAGGTACCACTTCCCAGTTTTTGGGATATAAATTTCGTGTATCGCACGCGCACTGGGCGCACTGTCAATGGCTTTACCGCCGGAGGCTTCCGCGTGATCAATTATACTTACGCCTTTATCAACATGGATGGCGTTATCCGCTTCAATAATAAGCGTATCCTTCGGTACCCGAATCACTTCCTCAGGTTCATCTGCGTCGTGCAACTCCAACGGTTCACTGAGGTTGTAACTCTTCGCGATTCTTTGCGAAACTTTTTCAAACTGTTTTTCCGAAAGGTTAGCATCAAAAAAGCAGTCTCGAATCCCTTTCTTCCATAGATCAAGCAAGAGAAACATCGCTTTCAAGTTGCCATCTGGACGTTTTCGAGTACCTACTACGATTAGCATACCGGTGTCTTTAGAGCGGCTGATCAAACACCGATGGAGCGGAAAATCTGATTTCCTACGGGTCCGGCTTGATACAACGAGTGGAGCGTAGTACTGGCATCTCGCATCGCATCCAGGAATCTTTGCACGCTTGGCTCTACAGCAGTCTGGACAGATTAACATACCGCTGAGGGCGGGGCAGACACGCTTCCCGTTACTGGACCTGCAGGTACGACACCGCTGGCTTTTGCGCCGTCTTGCTGATGTTTGCCGTCTCGCATGTCGCATGTTTTCCCTCACATAGACTGGCACGGTTAAAAGACGCATCCAAGATTTGATAACAAATTCATACCGTCAGGGCAGCCAGAAAATTAACTCGGACGATTGACAAGATCCGCCAGATACTCAGCAATTTTGTCTGTAATTTGTTGGGCATCTACATCCGCAAAGTTGAACAGTTCTTTGAGCATTGGAGAGATAGCACCTGTATCCAGCAAAGCGTTCGCGAGTCGCCCCATACTGCTTCGGTTGATGCCACCCTGCCCGTCAGTGTTTCCCATATCCAGAATCTTAATGCTATCGATTTTCTCAACCGGTTTCATAAGCTGCTCAATAATATCATCCGCATCATTAATGAGTTCTAAGATCGCCTCTTGGACAAGGACGCGCTGTTCAGCAACATTCCGTGCTTCATATTCCGCCATTTCACCCTGTGCTTTCGCACGCGCTTCAGCAAGTACCGCATCAGCAAGACGTTCAATAGGTTGTGCTTGTGCTTCTGCACCGATGACTGCAACTTCACGCTGCCACTCCGCCGACATCACCTCTTCCGTGGCTGTCACGTTCACTTCCGCACCCATACGTTCAGCTTCCGCAACTAACTTCTCTTTTTCTGCAAGTGCCGTTACCTGCTGTTTACTGGCAACTTCGATTTTCCGGTCTTCATCAGTTAACGCAACCCGCAATTCCTGACCGATACGAGACTGCTCCACATTCAACATTTTGGCAATTTCAGAGAGTTCCACGTGTCGCATCTGGTCGATTTGAGCGGTTTCAACAACGAGGTTCTTCTCAATCTCGCGCTGCATGACTTGCTGTTCTTGAGCGAAACGTTCCGTCTGAACTATCAACTCACGCTCAATATCTCGGAGCATCACACCCTCTTCTTGCGCAATACGTGCCTTCTCTACTGCTAATTCCTTTTCGATATCTCGGATTTGTTCCTGTTGGTCTGCAGCGATTCGTGTCAACTCTACAGTCAATTTCTTAGCAATCTCAGCGGTTTCCACCTGCCGCATCTGATCAATCTGTGCGGTTTCAACAACGAGGTTCTTCTCAATCTCGCGCTGCATGACTTGCTGTTCTTGAGCGAAACGTTCCGTCTGAACTATCAACTCACGCTCAATATCTCGGAGCATCACACCCTCTTCTTGCGCAATACGTGCCTTCTCTACCGTCAATACCTTCTCTATTTCACGAACCTCAATCGCCTGCTCCTGCTCAATTTTCTGTAACTGGACAGTGAGGAACTGCTCAATTTCAGCAAGTTGGACGACTTTAGATTGTTCAATCTGCTGCGTTTCGACAATGAGGTTTTTCTCTATCTCACGTTCCGCGACAATCTGTTCCTGCTGGACACGGGCGACTTCAACATCCCGATTCATCTCAATTTCGCGTTCTTGGACGACCTGTTCTTGTGTGATACGTGCGCGCTCGACCTCTTGCTTCATCTCGTATTCACGTTCTTGCACACTCTGTTCCATCTCAAATTGGAACTTGAGGGTCTCCGCTTCCCGTTCAGCAGCATAAATCGCGATATTCTTCTGCTGGTCGGACTCTGCCCACGCCTGTTCCTGTTCCGCTTCAAGTTTCTCTATACGGGCAGCAACTTCGATTTGAACGATAGCGACCTCTTTCCGTTGTACGATGTCTACTTTTTCCCGTTCCTGATCAGCAGTAATTTCCGTAATCTCACGAATACCAACAGCATCAAACCGGTTTTCAGCATCAAGCGTATCAACAGGGGTCTGGTCTTCGCGGATAATTGAAACAGTCTCAAGCGTCAAACCGTTTTGGATTTCTAAATCCTCGCCGCATGCCTCTTGGACTTTATCCGCAAACTCTTGGCGTTTCTGGAGGAGATCTTGGATGTCACTTTCAGCGGCTACACTTCGCAACGCACCTTCAAGTTTAGGTTCAATGAGTTCACGCACGGTCTCTGGGGTCATAGATTTATCGCCAAGGGCTTGTGCAGCGCGTAAAACATCATCTTCTTTAGGTTCAACTTTAAGATAGAAAACAACTTCAACATCGCCCCGGTTGAAGTCATAAGTAATTAAAGCCTCTTGTCCCTCTCGGATGACCTCAATCCGCATGGTATTGAGAGATATCTCTTTGATCTCATGGATGATGGTGTTAACCCAGAGTCCTTTGGTGATATTAATTTTTTCTTTTGAACCACCGGTTCGGACGAGTGCGACATCGGCTTTCGGTATCCTGTAGCGGATGATCGCACCACAAGTAGCCGCTAAAAGTGCAAACAGCACGACGAGAAAACCTGTCAACCATCGCATCACCCCAGTCTGGCCAAAACCGTCAAGGTTTTGGTAGACAAACCAGCCAACGGCGACTGCTACAACAATTAAGAAGACGATAACAGCAATGAAACGCATTCAATTCTCCTATAGAATGATAGCACAGAGGCATTAGCACACGTTTTTAAGCATGCCTAAATTTTACCGGAAAATCTCCTCGTCACTGAGGGCTGTCCGGTAGCGCCCTTTAAGCGGTTGACGTGGAGATGTCTGCCACGCGAGGTTTGCTAAATAACATAGGGCATTCTCGATGAGAGGTTTCGCTATAGTCGTCCGATGGGCGTCACGGGTATCCACCGCAAAAGCGACGTAATAACCTTCGCCCCATTGCAGCTGAACGCTGACAGCATCGCCATTATCCTCTCTGGTTGCCAATTTTCGGTAACTCCGATCGTCTGTCACCCAATGATCGTCAGTTATCAAGGTATCTACATTGATTTTGTGGGGCCAAGTAAACATGCCGGTTTTCTGTCCATCATCGGTAACATTGACATTGCAATCGTTGGAATTAATCACTCGAATTGGATGTCTATTGACAGGCAGCCAGTCGCCGCGCCACTGCGGCTCAGATGTGTGTACACCATCAGGGGGGGTGATGTTGTTGTCCATAGCAGAAGCCCAGACGACCCCACCTTTTCGGACAAACTCTTGAATCGCCTGGTCAGCGTCCTCAACGAAATACTCGCCATCATGCCCCGTAGCAAACCATGTGAACCAAATAATATCATAGTTTGAAAGGGTAACGCTTGAAAGCTTGATCGCATTGTTCGGATCACCGCGATTCTCAGGATTGTCGTTGATATGCACAGTTGTAAATTGGAATTCCAACCCTTCAATGGTGGTCAGCGATTCTAATACTGCCGGTTCGCTCGTCATATTATCGCCGACAACAATCAGGACCCGAAATACCCCTAACGGGACAATTTTTATCGAAGAGATAATATCAGAGAATGATTGCGAATGCGGGAGCGACCTGAGGTTCCGGAGCCCCAACTGAAATTCCCGCGAGTTCAAGCTTAAGTTCAACCGCCGACCTTCAAAATTCACATGTTCATAAAAAATAACATGAAAACCACTAAATGGAAAAATCGGGCCCCGCTGGATACGAATCGATGTAATCGTATCGTTCATGCCGATATCAAACACGGAACTGATGTCACGCATAATGACGCTCCGTTGACCGCTATAGTCTACGTCGCGAAACACTTCAATGATAACAGGGACAGCACCATATTCTGGTGGGGC
>VXXH01000168.1:5001-7050 GCA_009835515.1 Candidatus Poribacteria bacterium | reverse complement strand
GTTTTGGAAGGGTTATTGACAACCCGCAGCTACAATGAAGCGATTGAGCGCACCTTTCTCGTCGGTCCCCTCTTTTCGGGTGCCGATTTGGGGGGATTAGATACCCTTTTGTACCACGCGAGCAGTGGGATAACAGATACGCCCCACGCAAAGGTGCTTAGCGAGATTGAGCAGACCTATCATGTAGAACTCGTCTACGGACAACGGCAATTTGAGGACAAAAATCAGAAAGTTACAATCCTCACGGATGTCATCTTGGTGAACGTATCCAGCAGCAACGAAGCACTGACTGGACAATTCAAATGGCATCTCTATGAACACTTCCAAATCGAATCGAGTCGTTATGAGAGCGAATGGGAATTCGAGGAATATGTACGTCTCGCCGAACCCGCTTATGCTGCGCTGCAGGCAATCATCGGTGAAGAGACATCGACCCCTGTGTTTATCATCTCGCACGAATTCATGGGAATGCCGCTTGCGCTCAAGACGCTCATTGAACGGAAGAATAACGAAAAAGCACAGAACATGCGTACGGTCTTCTACGCGCACGAGGTGGCAACGATACGTCCGATCGTTGAAGGGCATCCCGGTCACGATGTCCGTTTTTACAACGCTTTAGATCAGGCAAAAACGCAAGGACAATCCATCCACGATGTGTTCGACGATCCGTTCTGGTATTTCAAGCACGCCTTGATTGATAAGGCGCACCTCTGTGATACCATCTTCGCCGTTGGCGATCTCGTTGTAGACGAACTCCGATTCTTGGCAAAACCGTTTGAGGATTTTCCGATTAATCTCGTTTACAACGGCATCCCCGCGTTTGAGGTGAGTCTCCAAGAAAAATTAACATCGAAAGCACTGCTCCAAAAATATGCGAAAACGTTGTTAGATTATCGTCCCGATTACGTCTTTACACACGTAACGCGGCTCGTTAAGAGCAAGGGGTTGTGGCGAGATTTACAGGTGCTCATGCATCTCGATGACCTTCTCGCCTCTAACGCTAAAACCGCTGTGCTGTTCATTCTCTCCACAGAAATTGCAACAGGAAGACCGAACGAAAGCATTCACGAAATGGAGGCAGCATACGGCTGGCCCATGTATCATAAAATCGGCTACCCGGATCTCGTCGGTGCAGAAATCGAATTAAACAACGGTGTCTCGGCTTTCAACCTACAATCTAAGGCGATCAAAGTCGTTTTTGTCAATCAGTTTGGATGGAGCCAAGCCACTTGTGGCAAACGGATGCCGGTAGAGATGGAATTTATGGACATCCGTAAGGGGAGTGATGCAGAATTTGGGCAGTCTATTTATGAACCCTTCGGGATCGCGCAAGTAGAACCGCTGAGTTTCGGCGCAATTTGCGTCGTTAGCAATGTGTGTGGCTGTTGCGGTTTCATTCAGCGTGCCACCGACAACCGCGAAGTTCCGAATATTGTCGTTGCCGATTATACGCAGCTACAGATTCCACCGAAATCGTTAGACGATGTGCTCCATATTGGCTTAGCGGAACGGAACGCCATTGAAATGGAGAATAGCCGAGACATCGCTGCAAAACTCTTAGGACGTTTGCCTCGCAAATCCCGTGATGTAGAGGATATGCTGCGAGAAGGCTACGACATCGCCTCCCGAATGAGTTGGGAGGTTGTCGTTAAGGACTATTTCTTGCCTGGATTGAAACAGGCATTGTAATATTTGGACAGTTTGTCGATAAAAGGATTTGATTATCATGAAAGAAGTCCGTAATTCTAATGATCCAATGCCGTTGGCTCCAGGAGAGAAATTGATGACCCCTGAACAGAAGTTTTTCTTCGACTTACGGGGTTGGATTTTATTACCATCGGTATTATCAGCGTCGGAAATCGAAGAGATGAAAGCGGAAGTCTATGCAGGTGCCAGACACAGTTATCAGGGAGCACTCCAGAATTTACTGGATCATCCTGCGCTTGTAGGGATTCTCAACGAAATCCTTGCTGATGAACGATTTATCTTTGACGATTGCTACGGCTTTCGATGTGAGAATTCGGTTACGACGGTCAGGAAACCTGGCTG
>VXXH01000168.1:0-4991 GCA_009835515.1 Candidatus Poribacteria bacterium | reverse complement strand
GCTTCTGATAGTGGGACTGCGGTGCCGCATGTCGTACGCCCTCCACAACAAGCAAATGCGATGCGGTATCAGGTTGCCGGTGGAAAGATATTCGCAGGACTTACGCGTGTGATTTGGGAACTTGAAGAGGTGAAAGCCGGACAGGGAGGTACTACTTTTCTGAGTGGGTCTCATAAGGCGCATTTCGACTATGGTGGACCGGACCCATACCGTCCGAACATCAGTGAATCACCTTGGGAAAATAAAATGAAGGATATGATGGAGGACTATAGTTGTCCCCCTGGGTCGGTACTTATTTTCACTGAGAGTGTTATACATGCTACGAACAACTGGACGAACCCTGACAATCCGCGTTGTGCTGTGTTTAATTGTTACAACTCGATATGGGCGCAATGGTTTCGGTTGAATCTAAGTCATGAAATCATAGAAAAGATGCCGCCGAAACGGCAATCTTTATTCCGTGGCACTTGGGCAATCGGTGGTGGTCCTGGTGGGAATCGTGCGTATTCGCTGGAGAATAACACCACATGATGCCAAGACTATTCAAATAAGGAGATATCCATGTCAAAAGAAACGTTTAATGATGCACCCGTGCTGATGACACCCGAACAGAAGTTTTTCTTCGACTTACGGGGTTGGATTTTATTACCGTCAATATTATCGGACTCAGAAATCGAAGAGATGAAAGCGGAAGTATATGCGGGCGCAAGACAAAGTTATCAAGGCGCACTTCAGAACCTCCTTGATCATCCTGCAATTGTAGGGGTTCTAAATGAAATTCTGTCCGAGGCCCCTTTTGCACAACACGACGATTGCTACGGATTTCGGTGTGAGGGGTCTTTTACCACTGTCCGAGAACCCGGTTGGACTGTATCAGAACGTGGCGATAACGGGCTGCCGCACGTTGTGCGTCCACCGCAGCAGGCGAATGCGATGCGGTATCAGGTCGCTGGTGAAAAGATTTTTGCGGGGCTAACGCGTGTCGTCTGGGAACTTGAGGAGGTCAAGTCAGGACAAGGGGCTACCTCTTTCCTCAGTGGGTCCCATAAAGCGCACTTCAACTACGGCGGTCCTGACAAGTATCGTCCGAATATCGGCGAATCACCGTGGGAGGAAAGCATGCGTGAGACGATGGACGACTATAGCTGCCCACCGGGTTCTGTCGTCATTTTCACGGAAAGCCTCGTCCATGCCGCGAATGATTGGACGAATCCTTCAAACCCCCGGTGTGCGGTTTTCAACTGCTACAACTCCATCTGGGCACAGTGGCATCGGTTGAACCTGAGCCACGAAATTAT
Source organism: Candidatus Poribacteria bacterium (assembly GCA_009835515.1). Taxonomy (GTDB): domain Bacteria; phylum Poribacteria; class WGA-4E; order WGA-4E; family WGA-3G; genus WGA-3G. The sequence continues at coordinate 3,693 of VXXH01000168.1, read as the reverse complement.
CGAAACGATGCCACCGAAACGGCAATCGTTGTTCCGTGGCACGTGGGCGATTGGTGGCGGTCCCGGCGGAAACCGCGAGTATTCATTGGAAAACAATACGACGTGATAAGAAACGTATACGGATTTACGAAGCTTTGGATTGGTGGTAGCCAGACACAAAAAAAAAGCTGGAGTGTCTGGCTCCAGCAACCCAACATAGACATACCGTAGCGATAGAGGTCACGGTTGGCTGTCCCTATTTTTCCCAGAAGGAAAACACCGTCCATACGGTACGTATTCGGGCAAAGGTAATACAAATCTTAATCTGCGGCTTCACCACGCGTCGATTCTGTGGGTACAGCTTTCTCACCAGGTGGTTCCGGGTCGGCAAACTTATACTTGCCGGACTTCCGTAGTTCCTCACCTCTTTTTTGGTAGTATGCAAGTAAACGATTAAGATCGTGTCCACATTTTTCTGAAATTTTCATCCGCATTTCGCGAACTTCCTTGACGACTTCGTTCATTTCTGGTCTTAATAGATCCTCGCGCTTTACCATTTTATATAATCCCTCCTAAATAATCAAGTGGTGTTTTTAATTCTGGTGTTGTTAAACCCAATTCTCTGTTATAAATTTGACTTTTTTTCAGACACTAACACCTGTGCACTTCGGGCAGGAACATAAAGCTGAATCGACTGTGCCTGCTCCTCTATCGCAACATCTTGCCACGGATAGTGGACACCCTTTACAGCACCGTAACCGCCGAACGCCGTATCATCGGTATTGAGAATAAGACGGTAATCTGCTTTTTCAGGGACAGGGATACGCCAATCTGTGACAGATTCAGTCGGATGAAAGTTGAAGGCAAAGACGAGTCCACTCCGCGCGTAAACGATCTGTTTCGCTTCCTCATGAATAAATAGCAACTGAATATCTGCATCAGCAAGCAGATGGTAGGTTGCATCGAGGTGCTGCATCGCGCGATCAAAAGCGTTGAGGTCTTTATAGCGGAGGGTATCATCCTCAACGAGAGACCACTGCCTGCGCGCATACCAGTAGGAATTATTGTTCCCCGCACGTGGGAAATCAATCCACTCCGGGTGTCCGAACTCATTTCCCATAAAGTTGAGATAACTTTCACCACCTAAACTAAACGTCAAGAGTCGAATGAGTTTGTGGAGCGCAATGCCGCGAGAAATAAGATGGCTCGTCGTGGAAATACTCATGTTCGAGTAGAGTTCAGCGTCCATGAGTTGCATAGCAAGCGTCTTATCGCCGACGATTGACTGGTCGTGACTTTCGACGTAAGCGATATGTTTTTCACCTGCACGGCGATCGCGTAACATGCCGTAAATCTCGCCGATATGCCACGCCTCATCCTGTTTCTCTTTCAACAACCGAATCCAATAATCCGGGATACCCATCGCAAGCCGATAGTCGAAACCGAGTCCGCCTTCTTCAGTCGGGCGCGCCAGCCCGGGCATGCCGCTCATGTCTTCAGCAATCGAAATGGCAGCGGGGTTGACAGCATGAACAACCTCATTCGCCAACATGAGGTAGGCGATAGCGTCCAGTTCAACATCGGTGTCAAAGTAATCCGCATAGCCAGTAAATTCTCGTTCTAACCCGTGGTCGCTGTAGAGCATACTCGTGACACCATCGAACCTGAATCCGTCAAACCGATAGGTTTCTAACCAGTATCGAATATTGCTTAGCAGGAAACGTTGCACCTCGTATTTACTATAATTGAAGCATAGCGAATCCCATGCGACGTGTTCACCCTTCGCACCGGCGTGGAAATACTGATGTCCTGTGCCATCAAAACGGCTCAACCCTTCATTGAGATTTTTAACCGCGTGGCTATGCACCAGATCCATGATAACCAGCAACCCCATACCGTGTGCAGTATCGATGAGCTCCTTGAGTTCCTCTGGCGTTCCAAAACGACTTGAAACAGCGAAAAAGTTGCTTACATGATACCCGAAACTCGCATAATACGGATGCTCCATCACCGCCATCAGTTGCACAGCGTTATAGCCTAAATCCACAATTCGGGGCAAGATGTTCTGCGTAAACTCAGCAAACGTGCCGACCCTCTCCGCCTCCTGTGCCATGCCGACGTGCGCCTCGTAAACCCGCAATCCCTCAGCGTTGATGTCAAAATCGGGTGCGCGGTGCTGCCACTGATACGGATACTGTGGTGCCCAATACTGACCTGTGAAATCAGCATCGGCTTCCTGAACGACGCGTTGGATATACGCCGGAATCCGGTCGAGTCCACCGAATTCTGAGACAACATGCACCTTGACGAGGCTGCCGTGTGTGAACCTGTCGGCATACTCACTGTCTGGTAGAAAGATGTGCCACACACCCCAATCATCAACGGACATCGGGTTCGCATCGCGCGACCAGTCGTTAAAATCCCCGATGAGCGCGAGCCTCTCCGCACCCGGTGCCCATTCGCGATACCAGACACCAGCTTCGCCTTCATGTTCACCACGGTTGAAGCCGAAATATCGGTGACCTTGGCTAATCTCGCCTAATACACCACCCGTTTTCTCAATTTCTGCTCTAAAACGTTGATAGTGCGCAAACCGCTCGCGTAGTTGTATCCTATACGGTTTCAGCAAGGGATCGATTTTGATGAGGGCAGTGCTGTCAGCCACGTTTCCTGTCAAGCGTCGCTTTCCCATAATGTTTACAGCAATGTGATCCATAGAGTCGAAAATTTTAGTGGTGTAAGAAAGTATAAAAGGTAAGTGGTAAGGAAGCAACAATTTAAGGGACTACTGAGGCACAACGAAAATTTTTGGTGACCAATGCTCGACTACAACTAGACCTGTCTATTCTGCTGAAAACAACTTTTCTATTTCTGCTGCACGGTCTGTTTTGCTGAGTGTTGAAAGTCTTTGGAGCTCGGCCTCCGTAAGGGTCTCAAAAATCCGGTCAATCTCTGCATACGGCTCGGATGTATCCTCTGTCAGACCCGTATCTGTAGGCGCGTCCAAATCAACCGAATATTCATTTCCATAAACATCTGTGATTTGAAAAACACCGCGTTTTGCACCTTCCGGCCGGACCAATCCGTCTGCTTCCAAGACCCATTCACCACCGACTTCTCCAGGGGCAGACGCAACGCCGAAGCGCATCGGCGGTGCTTTTTGCCTCGGACGGTCCGGTAGGTTTCGTACCTCTCGCATATAGACCTCGACACTGTTTTTCACCAGACGTTTTTTGAATGTCTCAAGGTGGGATAAAATTAATTTCCTACTATCGGCAGGCAAATCCGCAAGTCTCGTTTTAGCAATTAATGCCCGGATACTGAAGTACGGTGTATACGACTCGACATCAAGACTAGCAGAGGCGGAGTTATTCCCCATGAAAGGCAGTTCGGGATTGTTACGGTATAACGTCATAATATGTGCTTCCAATTGAAAGAGCTCGCGTTTGGGAAGCCCGTATTTTTGGGAAACAGAAGGCTCAACGTTCGCTATCGAATTGAAGAGTTCAGAAAAGCGTTTTTGCTCCTCTGGCGTAAGTTTTCCCGAGTATTCGTAAATAGGCGCGAACAGTTCTCGTCCTTTGGTATGGTTCGCTTGACGTTCGGTATACCAATAGAAGAGTCCTACACATAAAAGCACAATGCCGAGTATACTGATGAAAAGAATCCGTTTTTTGTTCATTCTTTACCTCCTCCGTAGGATGACTTTAGTTT
>VXXH01000172.1 GCA_009835515.1 Candidatus Poribacteria bacterium | reverse complement strand
CTGCCAGTTGCGGAGAAAGAAATAGAGCCATAACAGAATAACGCTTATAATCGCGGCGAATACTCCGCTTTTTGTACTCCGCCGCCAGAACAGTGCCGCTACCACAATCGGAAAAAGCCCCGAAAACCCTGTGAATGACCAGATCGCGAGCCTAAAAATGCTCGGTGTCGCAATGAGAGAGATTAGATAGGTGATACAAAGCACACCGCTGACAAACAGCCGTCCGACCCATACCCGCTGTTTCTCGGAAAACGCCTCCCGACGATAATGCCCAATAATATCATGTGTGAACATGCTCCCAATAGCGAGTGATTGTGAGTCGAGCGACGACATAATCGCCGCGAAGACACCTGCGCCTAAAAACCCCGCTAACACACCGGGCGCGTGCATACCGATCATCTGAATCAGCACATTGTTTGCTTGCGATCCCTTTAAGCCCGGAACATCTACATTTCCTAATATTCCGAGCAGCACGCTCGGAATCCACACAATTGCGATACACAATGGATACAGGATAATTGCATAACGGAAGGTTCCGACATCTTTTGCGGTTAAAAAATGTGAGAAGATATGTGGGAACATACCGACACAGAGCGGAATACAGATATATGTCAATAGTTCTAAGGGTTTAATATGCTCCGCCTGCATCAGCAACCCCGTGTCAACTTTAGAAATAGCGTTTGCAAAACCGCCCATTCGATGCGTGATAACAAAGAAGGTGATGCCTCCGAGTGTCATGAAAACGAGTGTCTGGAAGGTATTCACCCAAGCCGTACCTCGCATCCCGCTGTAGGTAACATAGCAGAGCACAACAGCACAGATGAGTAAACCGCCAGCCCATTGTGGAATTTTGCCATCTGTGAGGGTCGCCAATGTCCCTCCGCCGCCCATTACACCGATCAGTAGATACGGTATGAGCAGCAACACAAATAAAATGAAGAGCAATAGTCCTATGCCATCGGACTCCCAGCGGTCTCGGAAGTACTGCGCTTGTGTTACATAGCCGAATCGTTTTCCAATTCGCCATAAGCGGGTCCCAATAAAGAGGAACACACACGGTACAACGATCGCAGAAGAAGAAGCCATCAGTGCAAAGACACCGATACCTCTGTGATAGGCTTCACCGGATGCACCGAGAATCGAGAACGCTGTCATATTCGTACCGAAAAGCGTCATCAACAGGATAAACCAATTGATGGTCCGGCTCGCGACGAAGTAGTCTTCTCCAGTATTTCGGAAAAGTTTATGACTCAAAACACCGAGAATCAACACCACAGCAAGGTACGAAAAAATAACAACAAGACTCATTTCTGCCCCCAATCCTTTCGTGCTTTGACGAAAGCGGCCATCAGCAACGCTGCCACAAGGCAGTAGCCGATATGATAGAGCAACCCTACCGGTAACCCTAAAACAATTTGCGGTGTTTGCCAGAACCAGAAATCGTTGTGAAGGAAAAACAGTAGGACGAGCAGACAGTACAACACCCATCTAATCGGGCTTTTCATGGTGTGTCTCCTTTTTTCGCCAATTAGAATAGAAAATGGCAATACTGGCGACTATTACTATTCCATGAATCCACACAAACTGAACATCGGTCGGGATAAAAAAGAGAATGAGTGCAGCGGCGAACAGAATACCGCGTGTCCATAGGGCTAACCTGTTAAAGACATAACCAGCAATCGCAGCCGCGAAGATAACAGTGCCAAATAATGTGAGAGAGAAATTCCCGAAAACCGTCCATAATCCTGGTATATCACCATCGCTATTCAGCCAGAGTAACGCAGGTCGCATGACAAACGCGTAAGGCAACGCGAAACCGACGAGCGCGAACCTGAAGGCTGCGAACCCTGTCGCCATTATCCCGGAACCTGCGATCGCGGCTGCAGCATACGCCGCCAATGCAACAGGTGGGGTCACCATCGACATCATCCCGAAATAGAAAATAAAAAAATGCGCCGCGAGCGGAACGACTCCCAAATCCAGGAGCACGGGACCCACCAAGATAGCCATCAGCAGATAACAGACCGATGAAGGCAAGCCCATCCCGAGAATAATTGTCGAGATCATCAGAAAGAACAGTGCTAACACGAGGTTAGTGGATGCAAGCGGTAAAAGCACCGATGGCAACTTACTACCGATACCCGTCAGTGTTACCACACCTAAGATGATACCAACGCACGCTGCAGCCGCAATCAACGAAACGCCGCTCTGCGCTGCACGTTCACAAGGTGCTATTAAAAAGTTGATCCCTTGCCTCAAATCCGAAGCACCAACACCGGTTTCAGTGTTAGAGGGTTGTCCACGTATTCGACGTATCAGGTAGCCTAACAGGGTTATTGCGATGACTATTAACAGACTCCAGCTGACCGCTCGGAACGCCGTAGCACCTATTAACAAAACACCGATGAGCGTAACAAACGCAGCGAGAAAGATAAACCCTTGCAGCGTCAAAAGTTTCCCACGCTTCTCTTTCGACGCGTCGCCACTTGTTTCTTCGGAACTATGAGCGTTACGCGGTGTATGTCTACGACTCTTTGCAGCGAAATGCACCATACACAGCATCCCCGTATAATAAAGGATAGCGGGTAGTAGTGCTGCCCTGATGATTTCCAGATATGTAACGGCAGGCTCCACGATTTCGAGCATCATATATGCGGCTGCCCCCATGATGGGTGGTACTAATGCGCCGCCAGAACTCGCCGCGGCTTCAATTCCGCCTGCTATCGTAGGTGGAAACCCAGAGCGTTGCATCAACGGAATCGTAAAGGTTCCAGTCGTCGCTGTATTTGCCACGGCAGAACCCGACAGTGACCCCATCATACCGCTGCTCAAGACAGCGACCTTCGCGGGTGCCCCCGCACTCGCACCGAACACGCGCCTCGCCAAATCCAAGACATAACTGGTTGCTCCCGTCCGTTCGAGCAACGTACCGAACAGGACAAACAGGAACACATACGTGAACATTACCCGAAGCGCGATGCCAAATGTGCCTTGACTGTGTAAAAAAGTCTGACTGATAATACGTTGAACGGAATACCCACGATGTGGAAACAACCCATCCGGCATAAACTGCCCAAAACCGGCATAAAGAAGAAATGCAAGAGAAAGTAGCGGGAGTGTCAGACCAATAGAACGACGCGTCGCCTCTAATACTAAAATGAGTCCGACCCCACCGACGATGTAATCCAGCGAGAGTTCTGCCCCAGCGCGGTCACCAAGGGACCTACCGTCTAACCAGAAGCCTTGAAAAATCGGTTCTGTTTGCGTTACAACGTAGCCGAAGCAGGCGATCACACTGCCTATACACACAACATCAAGCGTTTGAAAAACAGGGTTGTCCGCACTTTTAACAGCAAGTTTTGGCTTGCGAGCTTCGCCAAAATGTGAATGAATAGGGTACCTCAAAAATACCACTATTAACCCCAACATAGCGAAGAGTGCTAACTCTGATTGTGGTGCGAGCTGCGGGTAATTGACCTCGACTAAGATAAAGAGGCATAACAGCACCGAAACGACAAGAAAGATGTTATTCTTTAACTTCTGTATCAATAGATTAACCGATTCCGCTTTTTGGGTTTGCTGGTGTGGTTTGAACTTCGCTCGTTATCCAAGGTACGGGTTTGCAAAACAGAGAACGAAATGCCTCAATTTGCTTTAAGTTTAGCAGGAAATGAGAGGTAAATCAAGGGAAAAGAAGATGATTTACGTCGAACTATCTTTATTAAGTGTCACCCTGCATTGCGCTATCCGTTGTCTTCCGAGATGTGCCCTTAAACACAGCGTAAAGATACCAGAACGCAGGGACCAACAGCACACCGCCTACACCGAGCACAATCAGTATCGGACGCAGTACTGCATCTGGCGCGGCTGTGTTTGAAAAGGTTAAATCCGGTGTGACAAGATATGGATACTGTGCTAACCCCCAACCGAAAACGATTAGCGTAACCTGTATCGGGACGAGGATACGCGCAAGGCGAAATTGACGGTTCCAAATCGTCCAGATCGCCCACAATGCCACTGCGCCTGTTAAGATATGAAACGGGATTGACCAAGGTGCATTACCGAGTCCGCGTCGAATTGTTGGTGCCCCTTCAGCAGATAAGATAAAACTCAGTCCTGCCATTGCACCGACACTCACTGCAGCGATAAGCGCGCGTCGTCGAAAATCTTCTTGCAACGCGGTGTCATCCGTCTCCAGCGTGAGATATACTGCTGCGAGCAACGCGCAAAGCGTCAAGGTGAAAAGACCTATCGCAAAGGGAAACGGTGCAAGCCACGCTGAGATGAAGTCGGTGTCTACCTGTCCGCTTTCTATATCAACGTGAATTGTGCCGGAGGCAACCGCGCCCAATGTAATCCCCAACATCACAGGCGTGATGGCACTTGCCACGGCGAAGACTCGGCTCCAACGGCGATGTGTTGTATCCGATTGGACATCGTAGGTACGAAATACAAAAGCCGAGCCCCGCAGCACAATCCCGATAAGCATCAATGTCAGTGGAATGTGTAACGCCGTGCTAATCGCCGCGAATGCAACAGGAAATGCCACGAAAAGCAGCACGACAATCACAATTAGCCAGACGTGATTTGCTTCCCAGATAGGGGCAATGGCGTTTGTGATAAGTGCGCGTTGTGATTTTGCACGCGGCCCGGTCGCGAACAGGTCCCAGATACCGCCCCCGAAATCCGCGCCGCCTGTCAGCATATAGATAATCAGGGAGATAAGCATCACACCCGCAACGCAAAGCTCAAGGGTTAACATCTGAACCTCCCACTAATTTGTGTTATACAAACGTGGACTCTGGAAGATTTGACGGCGTAATAGGACAACAACAATAATTGAAAGAAAAATGTAAAGGATAGTAAAACTGACAAAGGGAACAACGAGGTTCGGCATCGGGGTCACCGCATCTGCTGTGCGCATGATATTGTAGATAACCCACGGTTGCCGTCCGACCTCTGTGACTGTCCAACCCGCTTCAATCGCAATAAATCCAAGTGGCGTGCAGAACGTAACGAACCGAAGATACCAACGTTGGGTTGGCAAACTTTTGTGTTTCCACGCCAACCAGCCCCCAATAATACCAGCAATAATCAAGACTATCCCACACGCGACCATAATCTGAAATGCGAAATGCACGATTGTCACCGGTGGACGATCTTCGCGCGGCACTTCCTTGAGCCCCATGATTTCTGCGTTGAAGTCAAAATGTGCGAGGAAACTGAGTGCTTTTGGAATCTCAAGTGCATACCGGGTTTCCTCGGCATCTTCATCGGGAATACCACCGATGCGCAAGGGTGCGCCGCGCTCTGTCTCCCACTGTGCCTCCATCGCTGCAAGTTTGATAGGTTGGTATTTTGCGACGCGCTTCGCACTGATGTCGCCCGAAATCGGTTGGAGGAGCGCGAACACAGCACCCACACTTAAGGCAATCGCAAACGCCCGACGATGGAACAGATTATCGGGGTCGCGTCTGAGAAAATAGGCGTGGATGCCAGCGACTGCAAATCCAACCGCCAAGAAAGCAGCGATTGTCATGTGAAGTGCCTGGCTAAATGAAGAAGGGTTCAGCATTGCCGCAATCGGATCAACGTTTGTCACTTTGCCATCAACAATTGAGAACCCGGTAGGTGTATTCATCCATGCGTTGGCGGTAACAACGAAGATACCGGAAAATGTGCCGCCGAGCAGCACCATCATCCCCGCAAACCAGTGCGCTAATTTTGGGATGCGGTCCCAACCATAGAGATAAAGCCCTAAGAAGATCGCCTCTAAGAAGAATGCGAACCCTTCCAGCGAAAACGGCATACCGATGATCGGACCGGCGTAAGCCATGAAATTGGGCCACAACAAGCCGAGTTCAAAAGACAAGACAGTCCCTGAGACTGCGCCGACAGCGAACATGATAGCCGTGCCTTTCGCCCACTGCTTCGCCAGCGTTAGGTAGACTTCTTCCCGTGTCTTGAGCCACATCCCTTCGGCAATCACCATCAATAGTGGCATGGCTATGCCGACTGCTGCGAAAATGATGTGGAATGCGAGGGACATCGCCATTTGTGCGCGTGCTGCTAATAAATCTGTCATGAGAGTGCTCTCCTTCATGCACGAGCTGCACACCAGCGAGTGGCTCCAAGCACCCACCCTACTTATTAACCATAGAGACGCATCAGGCAACCCACGGTTCAAGTCCGAGGAGTTTCTTGCCTAAAGGTGTCAACTCGGCAGTTTTACCGTGGTGATGCTCCTTCTCTTTCGCCTCTTTTCCGAGCCCTGTTAACCGTTCGCGCCACCCTTTAACACGGCCTTCGCTTGTATCCTTGCCATCATTTGGTGCCGGTGACATCGTAATATACTGCGCCATCCGTGGACGTTCCGCGGAGTTTGGGCTGCTGCCGTGCGGTAGTGCGCTATGCCAGATCACCAAATCGCCAGCTTTCCCGGCAACAGGCACCGCTTCCGCTTGGTATTTCCGAACCACTTCCCGCGGGTTGGCATCGTCAGGCAGGTCGTTCAACCATGCTTCCAACTTCCGATGGAAACCCGGAATACAGGTAAACGCGCCTTGATTACCGGGTGTATCCGCCAGATAGAGTACACCCTGCACTTTTAAGCGCACGGGCATATTGTCTAACGACATATCCCAATGTAGGTAAGGACCGGTGAATTCATAATCCGGACGCTCAGGCGGATTCATGCTTGCCCGATCAAAACTAACCCAGAGTTTATCGTTGTTCCAAATTTCTGAGAATGCCTGATGGACGCGCGGGTATTGGCGGTTATTCCACAAGGCTTGGTGTTGATAAATTTCTACCATGATGCTCCGGCACGGCGGATCGGGATACCAACTGTCTGGATCATCACCATCCATCTCAAGAAAATCCCAGACGGCTTGTTCGGCAGCGCGGCAATTTTCAAGCGGCACCGCTTCCGGTACGACAACATAACCGTTTTCTTCCCAAAATTCTAAGGCTTCTGCATCAAAAACTGGCATGAGTTTCTCCTTATCAATCGGTTCAGTTTCGAGCTGCTCTATGAACAGAGAACGTTTTGATTATCTGAAAATCAGTGT
>VXXH01000519.1 GCA_009835515.1 Candidatus Poribacteria bacterium | reverse complement strand
AAATCGTACTGTTAACTGTTAACTATAAAATATGGAATCACGAACCAAACGCTTTGTTATCACTATCGTCATTCTCGCTGTTGTGGGTGGACTCGGCGCGCTCTGGGTGAACCTTTACCCTGATTTCCTATGGTTTAAGATGGTGAACTATTTCGGAGTTTTCTATAAAATCCTTGAAGCGAAAATCTTCGTCGGCGTAATTGTTGGGGTCTGTTACTTAGCTATTCTTTTGGCAAACCTTGCTTTGATCTATCGGTTCACGCCAGCACACCTGAGTCCCGCTTTTATGGGCGGCGCTGAATTCGCAGGTGGATCCGCAAGCGATCCGGGTGCCACCCGAAGAATGATTTACGGTGGACTTACACTCCTCGCTATACTTTTCAGTATCTTGATGGGCTATACGGCAAGCGATCGATGGGAAATTTATCTACGTTTCTTCAACTCTGATGAACTCGTTTTCCCGGCTGCCACCCCAATTAGCGTGGAAGGAACTATTGACGCAAACGAAATACCTGTCTCGCAATTGGAACTCCAAGCGAAACATATAAAAGTTGGAGACCCAGTCAACGTTCAGGTAGACGGCATAAATCAGGAGGCACGCGTTGAAGCCATACTGGAAAACGCGATCCGATTGAACACCAGTGTCCAAATAGAACCCGGACAAAAAGCGTTTTTTACCTCACCCGCACGCGATCCGATTTTCAAAAAGGATGTCGCCTTCTACGTTTTCAAAATGCCGTTAGAACGCTACGTCTGTGGGACGCTTTTCGGTATCTTTATGCTGGTGACAATATTTGCGACCGTCATCTATTTTTTCCACGGGCTTATCACAGGCGATACCAGTCAGTTCCGGTTCCGTCCACCTTTCAGCGTTAAAGCCCATCTGTTCACGCTTGTCGGTGTGACACTTCTTTGCAGAGCATGGAATTACCAATTTGCTATGTACGACCTCCTGTATGCTTCAAACGAGGTTGTCCGCGGCGGTGGTGGATACGCCGCCATACAAGCACGCCTTCCTATATTGAATATTATGCTCTGGCTCACTGTCCTCTGCGCCTTGGTCTTCATCGTTAGCATCTTCTTGAAACGCAATTCCTTCGCTTTTGGTGGATTTGTTGTATTTATAGTCGCTGGCTTCCTCGGACAAGTCTACCCGGCTGCTATACAAAGTTGGCGGGTTGAACCCAATAAACAGGTTTTAGAAGCAGACTACATCAACTATAACATCAAAGCGACACTCGAAGCTTACGGTTTAGCCGAGAACACGGTAACCGAAGAAGAGTATCCGCTGACGGAGCAGCTCAGTTACGAGGACATAACCAGCCAGGAAAACAAACCTGTTTTCAACAGTATCCGCCTCTGGGACTGGAGACCTTTACGTAGAACTTTCCGACAACTCCAAGAATTGCGCTCACAGTACGATTTCAACGATGTCGATATTGATCGCTATGTGGTTGATGGCGAAATTCGACAAGTGATGCTCTCAGGACGCGAACTCAATATTAACGAACTGCCTGTAGAAATCAGAAACGATTGGTATAAGCAGACCTATACCTACACTCACGGATACGGTGCTGTCGTTAGTCCGGTTAACGAAATTGATAACGGCAAACCCAATATGTATATCCAAGGATTGCCACCCATTGACTATAAGGAGCAGTGGCAACACCGGTTTAGCGAAACGCCAGGACCCCGTATCTATTACGGTGAACGCACAAATCGCTATGTCATCGTGCACCCAGACCGGCCCCAAGGACTTGAGTTTGACTATCCGCAAGAAGGACAACAATACGCCGAATACGCATATCAGGGAGAAGGCGGTGTACGCCTGAACTCTTTCTGGCGGAAAATGGTGTATATGCTTAAGTTCAATAACGAAATTAACTTCGTCCTACCGGGTGAAATTTCATCAACCAGCCGAATCCTTTACAATCGGAATATCAAAGAACGAATTCAGAAAATCGCACCTTTTTTGCGATACGATGGAGATCCCTACATCGTTATCCATAACAATAGACTCGTCTGGATGATTGATGCTTATACAATCACACATCGCTACCCTTACTCTGTCTCTATGAGAGAATTCGACGACGAGAGAAGAAGGCGACTCCCAAATGCACAACGGGACGATGAGTCGTGGGGCAACTACATCCGAAACTCTGTTAAAATCGTTGTTGATGCTTACGATGGCACCGCTGACTTTTACATCATGGAACGGGAACGGGATCCAATTGTGGAATGTTATCGAAGAATCTTTCCAGACCTTTTTAAGCCCTTTGAAGACATGCCCGATGAACTCAAAGCACATATTCGGTACCCGATGGCTATGTTCCTCATCCAAGCCCGGGTCTATCAGGATTACCACATGAAGGACCCAGTAACCTTCTATGCCGGTGAAGATAAATGGGAAATCGGGAGAGAACTCTACGACAATACGGATGCACAAACACAGCAAGTACCCCAACAGCCGAGGAGTCCATTCGTTCCACAACAGCAGACCGTTCAACGTTCAGCTGCCGAAGGGCAACCCGTTGAACCTTACTACGTCGTTCTCAGGCTACCCGGGCAAGAGAAAGCCGAATTTATGTTGATGCTGCCTTTCACGCCGCTCAACAAACCGAACCTTACCGCATGGCTGTCCGCGCGATGTGATCTGCCTCAATATGGGCAGCTCCTCGTCTATCGCTTCCCGAAAGGGCGGCAAATAGCAGGACCGATGCAGGTAGAAAACTTCATTAGCCAAGAGCCTGAAATTTCTCAGCAGATTAGCCTCTGGAATACACAAGGCTCTCGTGTTCTACGTGGAAATTTGCTGATTCTCCCGATGAATAACTCTCTGCTCTATGTTGAACCTATCTACATTCAATCTGAAGATGAAAAAACCGCTATTCCCGAATTAAGACGGGTCGTCATCGGATATGAAAACGAGGTCGTCTGGGGAGCAAGCCTTGAGGAGGCACTCCTCAAAATGTTCGGACAGGGAACACGATTTGAAACCACAGAGGCGGCAGCGACAACTGAAACGGCTGAAACCGCAACTGACCCGAGCGCAGATCAGACCTCATTAGGACTCGCTAAGCAAGCGAACCTCTATTTCAATCAAGCACAAACAGCGCAGCGCGCTGGCGATTGGGCAGAATACGGACGGTTGCAGCAACTTTTAGGGGAGACCTTGCAGCAACTCGAACGAGATACACAGTAAAACCAGTTGTCGGTTATCGGTTGTCAGTTTGCCTCGCAGTGAGAGTTAAAGAAGTATTTAGATTCACTACAGCCGTTCTTTTAAAAACTGGTGATTAAAAAGAGAGTTTGGACGATACACAACCCGCTTAACCGACAACTGATAACCGAAAGGTTTGCGTAGCAAACTGTACTGATAACTATTAAAGGAGGTGAAACAGATGGCTCTTGATTGGAAACCACGCCACAGGGATATGATTATCGGCGGTATTCCATGGTTAGCCAGAATCAGCGATAAAGCCAACGCACAATTACAGGGCATCATCGGTGAGTATATCTATCCGTGACCGCAGGATAAAATGTTCCTGGAGGAACATGAGCTCAGTGCTGAGGCGTTTGTTGAAATGGTGAAAGATAATCCCTCAGACGATGAAATGATTGCCGCTATGAAGAAATTGAATGGATAGTTAACAGTAACCAGTAACCAGTAACCAGTTAAAGAGATGTTAGATTCACTCAAACTCTCTTTTCTGGAAACTGGAAACTGGTAAACGGAGATCTATTCTTTGGAATTAACTGAGTACCGCGACCAGATCAACGAAATTGACGACCAGATTTTAGCACTGCTACAGAAGCGAGCAGAGGTTTCCAAGAAGGTCGGTGCGGTGAAAGCAGAAACAGGCGTTGCGCAGGTTTATGTTCCGCATCGGCAGAAGCAAGTTATTGCACGCTTGATGGCACAGAATGAGGGTAAGATCCCCGAAGATGCGCTTGAAGCGATTTGGACCGAAATACTATCTGCCTCCCGTTCTTTGCAGGAACCCGAACGGGTCGCTTTTCTCGGTCCAGTTGGTAGTTTCGGACACTTAGCGGCTCGATATCATTTCGGCGCGTTAACTGAATTTGTCCCTATCCATCCGCAGGTTGACATCTTTACTGAGGTTGAATCTGGTAGAGCAGATTACGGTGTGGTCGCTATCGAAAATTCGCTGCAAGGCACTGTTCGGGATGTTTTAGAACGCTTCCAACACACACCCTTGTGGATCTGTGCAGAGACGTTTCAACCGATAAAACAGCACTTGTTGTCAAAGTCACCGCTCACAGAAATTCAGTGTATTTACTCGCATCCACAACCTTTCGCGCAATGCAGGGCGTGGCTAAGTAGGCATCTCGGTAATGTTGAACAGATTGAAGTTGTCAGTACATCTGAAGCCGCACAACGTGCTTCACAAGAACCATCAGCAGCCGCGATCGCAAGTGAACTCGCAAGCGAGATTTATCAGATTCCAATTGTTGCAAACGCCATTATGGATGAACCGAATAACACAACCCGCTTCTTTATCATCGGGAGTCAGATGTCGGACCCAAGCGGACATGATCGGACCTCGCTCTTTTTTGCAGTTCGAGACAAAATTGGGGCACTCCACCAAGCCCTCGGTGTTTTAGAGAAAGCCCAGTTGAGTTTAACTTATCTTGAATCTCTCCCATCACGAATCAAACCCTGGGAGTATATCTTCTTTGCTGAGATGAAGGGCCATATCGCTGACGAACGTGTCCTTGTGGCACTTGAGCAGCTTGAAGAAGTGTGTCAGAATGTCAATGTTATCGGATCCTATCCGCGTGGGACTCCATGATGTTAGCACTAACGCAACAAATTCATACGCACGCAAAAGAACTCGGATTTGAACTCGTCGGGATTACACCTGCGGCACGCAGTGAAACAATTGTGCGTTATCGGCAATGGGTAGAAAGCGGTTATGCCGGGAAAATGAGCTACCTCAAAAAGCATCTACCGCTCAAGGTTGATGTCCGTCAACTTATGGCAGAGGCGAAATCTGTTATCAGCCTCGCAATGAACTATTACACGCTTGATCCGCCGAAAGCATTCGCAGATGACCCCGCACGTGGACAGATTTCCCGTTACGCTTGGGGCGACGACTATCACGATGTCATCCGTCAACGTCTTTCTGAGCTTATTGATTTTATTCGGCAGACAGCTGAAACCGAATTGAAAACTCGCATTTGTGTTGATACCGCGCCCATCATCGAAAGGGAATATGCCCAAAAGGCAGGAATCGGCTGGATCGGCAAGAATACCAATCTAATCCATTGGCGTTCCGGGTCTTGGTATTTCCTCGCGGAGGTACTCATCAATGTCGACTTGGAATCGGATACCCCTTCCCTCCGCGGGAGTTGTGGGACTTGTACACGCTGCATTGAAGCATGTCCGACGGATGCAATTATTGAGCCGAATCTCCTTGATTCTCGACTTTGCATCTCTTATCTGACAATCGAACTCAAGGAAAGCATTCCGAAGGCATTACGCCCAAAAATCGGAAACTTAATCTTTGGGTGCGACATCTGCCAAGAGGTCTGTCCATGGAATAGTAAAGCCGTGCCGACGGACGAGCCTGCGTTTCGACCGCGCGACGGAAACCTTACGCCTAAATTACTATCGCTTATCGGTATGACACAACACGAATTTAGCCGAAGGTTCAAGGGAAGCCCGATCAAACGTACCAAACGCCGCGGGTTCTTGCGGAATGTCCTCGTCGCTATCGGTAATTGGGGCGAACCGCGCGCTGTTCCTGCACTCAAAGACGCGTTAACTGATGACGAGCCTTTGGTTCGGAGCCATGCCGCTTGGGCATTGGGAAAAATCGGAGGCGATACCGCCAAGCAGATACTACAGACGCAACTAACTATTGAAACCGAACAAGAAGTGATCGCTGAAATTCAGGACGCTATTTCAGAAACAAGGAAATAGTTATCAGTTATCAGTTATCAGTTGTCAGTTAAAAGAGGTATCTGATAATCCGAATGTCTTTTTCTGACAACTGACGACTGAAAGATTTTTTGAAAAAAAATCGTACTGAAAACTATTTCTCCGGAGGTAGAAAAACAGTGCGTGAAGCAACAAATGGACATCATCAAATTCCATCTCCCGGTGCCGGGACCAATGGACTTGCATGGCGAGGGGCATCACTCTGGAGTGTTGAAGGTGTCGGCCCCATCCATGAAATTGATCCTGAGACCGGTGAGGTTTTGCTAACACTTACGCCGCCTTACCCGGGTAGTGCCGGGTTGGAGTGGGCAGGTGAGCATCTTTGGTACAATAGTATATGGCAACAGACATTTTACAAACTCACAGTACCGGATTTGGAGGTACTCACAACCTTTTCATCGCCAGCAGAGGGACCACACGGGTTGGCATGGGATGGTGAGCATCTCTGGAGCGTTGACATGAACACGGGACGGTTCATCAAACAGTGTCCTGAAACTGGGGAAATCCTTGCCGAACTTCAAACCCCTGGCGGACGCGCACACGGACTCGCATGGGATGGCGAGGCACTTTGGAACGCCGATACAAATGACCATGTTATTTACCGAATTCATCCCGAATCTGGTGAGGTACTCGACTCCGTTTCATGTCCAAGCGAACCACATGGATTGACTTGGGACGGCATAGCGTTATGGTATGGCGAAGATAAAGCAAAAACGATCCATAGACTCAACATATCCGGGTAATATCCAGTACAGAGCGAAAAATTAAGAAGTTATCATAGTTCTATTGACCTCAATAACCGATAGCAGTGTTCAAGAAGTGAACAGCGAATTATAGGTTATAGTGGCAATAGGTCACAATTCGCAGATTTCATGCGAATTTCCGGGTGGCATGTAATTTGCTACGCTATATACAAAGCAACGGGTAAGCGCACCTCGCATGGTCCCTAATTTTTACGACTTTTTAAAAACATGCACCCTTTTGGCTTGCAAATTGTGTCATTAACAATTGGAATGTTTCACTGATAACAATGGGAAAAAATGAATTTCAATAAATTTCCCAAAGAGAATACTGCCAATAAAAAACTTGGTTCACTTTAGCATATGTATATTCCTATGGGTTTGGCGTATAGGGATAG
>VXXH01000269.1 GCA_009835515.1 Candidatus Poribacteria bacterium | reverse complement strand
GTGTGTAATGATCTAACACATAAAAGATAACGCCTACATAGAAAAAGGAGACATTCATGAAACGCACATATCAACCACATCGACGGAAACGGAAAAATAAACTCGGTTTCCGCAAACGGATGTCTACAAGACACGGAAGACAGACCATTGCTCGCCGCCGCGCCAAAGGGCGAAAAGTCTTGAGTGCCTAAGAATTCTCAATAAGCAATATGTGAAGTAACATATCGGCGCAGGCACTGAGAATGAGTTTCTTTAATGTTTAAACGGACAGTGAAGCGGTCAGATAACAACAATCTATAATTCTGAAGAAGATACCACCACTCCTTTTGCTACGGACGGAAGTGCGAATGCCTCGAACTTTCAAATTACCCCACTTCTATCATAGCCCAATTATCTCTGTGGTCAAACAAGCGCGCCGCGATCTTGATGTTCGGAAGCGGGACCTCGCGCCAACACTATTGGATTTCGGACCCGTTCGATTCAAAATAGCGCGCCATTTTGGCTTCTGCTATGGTGTCGAAAACGCTATTGAAATCGCCTATCAGGCACTTGCAGAGAACCCAGACAAACGTATCTTCTTGTTGTCGGAAATTATCCATAATCCTCATGTCAATGAAAATCTGAGACAGCGTGGTGTCCAGTTCCTAATGGATACCGCTGGCATGCCACTCCTCCCTTTTGACATTTTGATGCCAGACGATGTCGTTATCGTACCTGCTTTCGGGACCACCCTTGAAGTGGAGCAAACTCTCAAGGCACGTGGTGTTACGCTTACTGCTTATAATACGACGTGTCCGTTCGTCGAAAAAGTTTGGCGGCGGAGCGAGGAGATTGGTAAGCAGGATTACACCGTTGTTATCCACGGAAAGCGTTATCATGAAGAGACTCGGGCGACATTTTCCCACGCACAAGCGAGTGCACCGGTTGTGGTTGTTCGTGATCTTGAAGAAGCGCGGGATTTGGCAAAGGTTATCTCCGGTGAGGCGGACACAGCATTCTTCTTTGAAAAGTTCGCTGATCGGTTCTCTCCGGGTTTCGATCCTATTCTGCATCTGAAGCGCATCGGCGTTGTTAACCAGACAACGATGCTCGCGACGGAAACCGAGGCAATTGCCAATTTACTGCAAGATACTATTAAGACAACATACGGTGAAGCTGATATGGCTTCACACTTTGCCGATACAAGAGACACTCTCTGTTATGCCACTAAAGAGAATCAGGATGCAACACTTGCGCTCATTGCCGATGGTGGCGATATTGCAGTTGTTGTCGGGGGCTATAATTCTTCTAATACGAGTCATCTCGTGGAACTCTGTCAACAACACCTTCCGACCTATTTCATTCGAGATGCGGATGAACTCCTGAGTTCCCAACGCATTCGTCATCTCGAATTAGAGACAAAACAGGTACAGACAACAGAGAATTGGCTTTTTCAGACAAACGAGAACGAAACAGACCAGAAAACACCTACCGATATTGTTCTGACTGCTGGCGCGTCTTGTCCTGATGTTCTTCTCGATGAGGTTTTGCAAAAAATTGTTAAGTGGTTTCCGAGTACTCGCTCGGTAGAAGAGGTGTTGGAACCTTTTCTATAGTGTAGAGAGTGCTTCTAAGAGTACAGATGTTTGCGCTGGGGTGCCAACGCTGACTCGAACGTGGTTCTGCAGACGTGGTGTATCAAAATATCGGATAAGAATCCCTCGTTCAGCTAATGTTGTTTTCAGTACTGCCGCATCTTTTCCAATCACCCGCGAGAGAATGAAATTCGCTTCGCTTGGATACGGTTCCAAAAAGTCAAACGCCTGCAACGCCGCATAAAGCCTTCCCCGCTCTGCCACAATTTTCCGCACATTCTCCTGCAATTGAGACACATCCGACAACGAAGCCAAAGCAGCTGTCGCGCCAGCAACGTTTACGTTGTACGGCTGCTTAATCTTCAAAAGATGTGAGAGTATCCAGTGTGGAAAGATACCGTATCCTACCCTCAATCCTGCCAATCCTGCCCACTTGCTGAATGTACGAAGCACGATTAAGTTCTCATGTTCCAAGACCCAATTTGCACGACTCCCACCAGAAAATTCAATGTAAGCTTCATCCAGCACGACAATTAACGGCAGTTGAAGTAAATGCCGAAGGCATGTATCGTCAAGTATACCGCCATCAGGATTGTTTGGGCTTGAAATAAAAATGAGTTTGATATTTTTGTCGTTAGTAGCGAGATTAACTACTGATTCAGTGTCTAACGAAAAATCCTCTTTTCGTTCAAGGTCAATTATTTTTCCGCCGTTGAGTTCTGTGTCGAAACGGTACATCCCAAATGTCGGAGGGCAGTTAACGACAACATCGCTATGAGCAACGAACAATCTAATTACAAGATCAATCAATTCATCTGCACCGTGACCTGCAACGATATGGGTCGCATCAACACCTATGTATTGACTCAGTGCTTGACGTAAAGATGAACTGTCAGGGTCTGGATATATGTGATAATAGGTTTCGTTTGCTAACGCCTGATATACACGCGCTGAGGGCCCGTAAGGGTTCTCATTCGCATCAAGTTTAATGATGTCCCCAGCCGGGATACCGAGGCGTTGACTCAGCACATCAAACGGCACGATGGGCGTGTAAGGTGCCATATCTGCGATGTCTGGACGGATAAGATTTTTATATTCCGTTTTAGGTAGCATTTTTAGAAGTCGTCAGTTGTCAGTCGCCAGTTATCAGTTAAGAGATGTATGGTTAATGAAACGCTCTTTTAACTGATGACTGATAACCGATAACTGACAACTATTCACTGTTACTGGCTCGGACTCGGTGAGGTTCGGACCTCAACTGCCTTCGGGGTCAATGCCCCCAGAGGTGCTTCGCCCTTCAGCACCCGCACAAAGTCATCCACAGTCATATCCGCCACGCGTAGGTTGGAATCTTTCGTTCTACCGGCGATATGCGGGGTGTGGACAACGTTATCCCGATTCCGCAATTCATCATCGACGTGTACCGGTTCAATGTCGTAGACATCAAATGCTCCGGCAAGTTCATCCTTCGCGATCCGTTCCCGCAATGCTTCCATATCAACAGCAAAGGCGCGCGTAATTATGACAACCAAACTTCCCTTGCGAAGATGATAGATCCGTTCTCGGTTTAATAGATGTTTTGCTGAGGGTGTCGGCGGGACTGCTACGAACACGATATCAGATGTATCGGCAAGTGTGTCCATATCGGTGCGTTGTACATCCCATTCTTGAAGGAGTTCGTCTGAGACATACGGATCGAAACCGACTACCGTTGCCCCAAAAACCCGACACCATTTCGCTATTTTTCCGCCAATCTGTCCGAGGCCGATGACACCAATGTTTTTAGTGCCAAGGTCACCGTTGACAAAATCTGGGTCATCACAGAACTGATGTGCCGCGGGAAGTTTATCGAGGGGCGCGCCGCTTTCGCGGACGTTTAGCGAACCCCACATCGGGTTCTCCCAATCCCAGAGTTTTTCACCCTGTGCCATCCGTAGATGCCACTGTGCTGTCCGGCGCAGTGAGGACAATGCAAGACCGAAGGCGCACTCAGCTACGGATTGCGACCAGGCGCGCGTCGATTCAATGACAGGGATCCCCCGCGCTTGAAGTGCTTGGTATGGAATACCGTGCCCGGAATTATCTGTCATCGCTCCAAACACTTTGAGTTTCGGAGCCGCTGCGATACATGCTTCAGTTAGGTTTCCACCAAAATGGGATATTCCAATAGTTTCGCTTAAATCGACCTGTTCGTGGATAGGGTCTCTGTTATTGGTGTTGAGCACAAGTGTTACGCCGAGTTCTTCTAACCGGCGGACCATCTGTTCGTGCACATAGGGCCAAGAAACTTCTAAATTCGGATAACGTGTGAATACAAATTCGGGACTTGCCATAATGGTTTGCCTCGCAGTGAGAGGTGTCAGTTATCGGTTGTCGGTTACGCCTCTTGTGACGCGAGTATCTTCCGATAAGCTTCCAACCTTTTCTTCCTTTCTCAAGTGAAATTGGCAACAAGTGCCAACCTTCGTTGCGTTATCGCCATCAGAAACCTCTTTAACCGAAAACTGAAAACCGATAACCGATAACTATTTCCGATGA
This sequence comes from Candidatus Poribacteria bacterium, assembly GCA_009835515.1. Classification (GTDB taxonomy): domain Bacteria; phylum Poribacteria; class WGA-4E; order WGA-4E; family WGA-3G; genus WGA-3G. The sequence continues at coordinate 3,006 of VXXH01000269.1, read as the reverse complement.
ATAAGCAGATGCGGTCCAGTCGGGTATCTACCCATACGTCCGCCGTAGAGCGCGAATCCGCCTTTCGCTTCAGCATCCGCTTTCACTTCATAACGGACTGTTAATGTGTCTGTCTTGCCATTTAGAACAAGTGATGGGTCTACCTTGACATTGTGCAGATAGCCGTAGATACCGGGCTGTTGGTGAATATAAGAGAGTACGCCACGCGCATCCGCAGGGCAATCAGGGATGCAAATCGTTTCAATTTCAGCACTGTTGGCTGAGATCGTCACATCAGACGGATATTTCTCTGGCTCCGTTTGACGCGCCCCCCCATAAAAACTGGATGCTTCAAAGATGAGTTCTATCTCTGCAACGTCTGCTGCACGAAGTCCTTCTGGCAACGAAACCTCATATTCGACGTAACCACTCCCGGCTGCAGAGAAAAGCTGCGCTTCGGTTGTCGGTTCGTCCCAAGAGGATTCAGATATGCTATTGGGTGTATAGTTGAGGCGGACCGCTCCTGAATCGGTTCGGAATTCGGGATTAGAAACCGATCCTACCGGTGCTTCAACGAAATGCTCGAAATTGATGAAGTTACGGGCAACGACGGTTCCTGAATGATCTGTTACCCAGATATGGAGCGTGCCGACCGCGGGGTGAACATCGGGGATACGCAGTTCAAGTTGATGCACGTGTTGTACCTGATACTGCGGAAATGGAATCTCAACGCTTCCTGAGACGTTCCCACGTGTGACGTGCCCGCTCGCTGACATCGTATCCAATTGCCAGTGCAGTGTTGTGCCAGTGATGGTTTTGTGTGAGAAGTGGCTCGCGTAAATATCCGCTTTTATCTCATCACCCGGTGCAACCGTTGTTCCAGGCGGATAGTCGATGGCGATAAAGTCAAGCGTATTGATGTCCAGATAGTCGTATCCGAATTCCTTTACCGACCTGTCGTAGTTCATGAAGCCGTTGTGTTCCCACTCGATGTCTTGTAACTCAGTATAGATATAGCCGCAGATTTTTGGATGGAGTCGGAGTTCATTCGTCAGGTATTTAAAACACCATGAGATGTCCTTATCTCCTGCGCCTGCGGAAATACCGCCATACTCGCTATTAATCAGCGGCGCATCGCTTTGGACGTTGCCACCGGCATAATTGAACGCTGAACCTGGATAGGTCTCTGCCACAACGTTCGCGATGTGTTCTTTCGCGCGATCATAGTCGTTAATGTAGAAATGCCATGAATTGATGTCCGTTTCCACATGGTCGTACAGACACGGTGAATTATCTTCGATCAGGCGGGTCGTATCTAAGGATTTAGCGAGGTGATACATCTCGCGCACCCATTCCTGTCGATCCGTCATCTCCTTATACTCGTTACCGCCGAGTCCCCAAGTTTCGTTGAAATTGCACCAAGAGATAATCGACGGGTGATTGTAATCACGCGCAATGTTTCCGCGAAGCGTCTCTACAAATCGTGCCTGAGCTTTCTCTGTGTAGGAGCCAAAATTCGGGATGTCGCACATGAAGAGCAACCCTAACTTGTCAGCCCAATAGTAGAGACGCGGTTCATCGACTTTGATATGGAGACGCAAAAAATTGAATCCGAATTCCTTTGCGCGTTCGACATCCGTGCGGATAGCTTCGTCTGTTAGAAACGTATACACACCTTCCGGATTAAACGACTGATTAAGGGCACCAAGGAGATAGATAGGACGGTTGTTAAGGTAGATATACTGATAGTCTCCACCTGGGGCTTTTGCGATGGAAACCTTTCGCATCCCAAAGTAAGTGAAAATCCGATCAATAACCGTCCCTTCTGCTACCAATTCCAGCGTAACATCGTAGAGGTTTGGGGTGTCTACGTCCCACAAACGCAGCTGCTCAGGGGGAATACTCACTGTGAATTGTGTCTCATCACTGGAAACCTGCTCAGAACCACTGAGTTCATCGCAATTCCAGCGTAAGGACAACTCGGTATTCTTTATGTCGCCATCTATATTAACAGCAAAGGTAGCCGTAGCGTTATCAATATCAGGCGTGATGTGACACTGTGCGATGTGGGTCGCACTTCTCGGTTCGAGGTAGACGGTTTGCCAGATACCGCTGGTACGGACATACCAACCGATCTGTTTGCCTGCAAGTTGTTCACCGTGGTCTTGGGCATCATACGCGCGAACAACGATAAGCACAGACTCCCCTGGCGTAAGCGCGTCTGTGATGTCAAATTCAAATGGTAGGTATCCGTTTTCGTGCGTGCCTATTTGGTTTCCGTTTATCCAGACTGTTGCTTCCCAATCAACGGCACCAAAATTCAAAATAACACGTCTGTCGCCCCAATTTTCAGGGATTGAGACGACTTTGCGGTACCAGCCGATTGTATGTCGCGGTTCGCCGCGATAATTGCCTTCACGGTCTAAACCACCACAGGTAACCTCTTCGGGGTTAAGATATGCGTTTTTGCTCAGGTAGTTTACGTTGTCTGCTTGTTCTTCCGCTCCCCATGCTGCAAGACTTTCCCAAGGATAGGGGACCTGTATTTGCATCGTCCATGGAGAATCATCAGTCGATTCTGATGAATACCATTGGTTTTGCTCGCCAATATCATCTGGATCAAATGCAAATTCCCATGTACCATTGAGGCAGATCCAGTCGATCCCTTCTGATGTCCCGCGTTGGAAATCTGGACGCGGGTATTCCGGGCGCGGTGTGTCTGTATTGTTCCCTCTCATGTTTTTCCTTTTTTTATAGTTTTCAGTTTTGACCAACAACTCGCGCCTTAGCAAAAGTATCTGTAGAGGAGTTGTTGGTCAAGGTTATCGGTTATCAGTTAAGAAGCGGTTTGTAATAATCTACCCAATCTTGGAGGACTCCAAGGCATCGTGAATTGTCACAAAAAACGCCTTGACTAACAACTGATGACTGACAATCAATATATCATAAATTTGTTTTTTAATCAATAACTCTGCACCTTTTCCATTGAAAACTGTGTCTTAAATTATAACAGGACTTACGCAAATT
>VXXH01000531.1 GCA_009835515.1 Candidatus Poribacteria bacterium | reverse complement strand
CCCCGCGCAGGAGGCTTCTAAGAATCCCCCTGCTTTAGCGGGGGGAGTATGTCAAAATTAGAAATCCGTTTCTCCCATTCATCACACGTCGCGTGGGTTCGCCGTACGGAGGCACCGATATAATTCGTTGGATCTCGCAGTGCCTCACGCTGTGGTCCCGTTAGTTTGTCGAGGAACGGACGGAACGTTTCATCTTCCCACAGCAGCGTTGTCAGACTTTTTCCTGTCTGATGTACCTGTCCGATTAATTTCCGGGTGTGATCGTACGCGTCGGGAAATCCGTAATACGCCATTAACAGATAGATCGGTTCCGCGATTGTATCCTCCGCGCTGAGTGCGAGGTTGCGCCGCATGTTGTTTGCCTTCACATCCATCTCGCCTAATGCGCGTCGAAGTCGATAGATTGAGTAATCAAATGCTGTAAACAGTTCTGTCAGAAAACGACTGGATGCCGAATTCGTCAGGTCGCGTTGATGTTCTAAGATGCTATCCATAAAAACGGTCTGCATACGCGGCACGAATGCTTTCCATAAACTTTTGATATTTTCGTACGCCTCTGGATTCACTTTATGCGGCATTGTTGATGAACCTACCAACTGCGGGTTATATTTCCTACCTACTTCGGCAATTTCGGTACGATAAAGATGCCGCATATCATCCGCGAAGTTCGCAAGCACCGTATACGCCGCCGTAACTTGATATGCCAGATCCGAGATAAACTCCGGTTCCACACACTGTGTTGATGTGTGTGTATCAGCAGGTTTCAAGCCGAGCAGGGCAAGGAAATCCGCCTCAATCTGCTCCGGTGCTTCATGTATCAGCGTGAGTCCATTAAATGCCCCTACCGCCCCTGAAAATTGACCACGTAGGTTTTGTCCCGCCTCATGAATCTTCTCAATTCGGGTGCCGAGACGGCTGATATAGAGTGCTAATGCATAACCAAACGTTGTCGGTTCCGCGTGCTGTCCATGTGTCCTACCGATTTGTACCGTCTCTGCATGCTCGCGCGCCAATCCAATAAGTTGCTGCACTAATGCGATGAGATCAGGAACAATAACGTTTTCCGTGAGTGCTTTGAACCGTAATGCAGTCGCAGTATCCAGAATGTCCGCAGAGGTCGCGAACAGATGGACATAGGGGCGCGCTTCCGGGCTAATCTTTCGCCGGATTACATTGACCAGTGAACGAATATTATGCCGAATACGAGACTGTTCTTCGTAGACCTCTTCCGCTGTTACTAAGTCCACTGCCTGCTCTACCTCGTCAGCAATGGCTGATGAGCAAACCTTATAGTTTGCTAAAGTCCGTACCAACGCCGCCTCCACTTTTGCCTGATACGTAACATACCCAGACTCAGAGACGTAAGGCAGCAATCGTTTCATAAAATCTGGATCACTGCCGTAGTATCTGAAATCCAATGGACTGACGGCTTCGTAAAGTTCCATAAAATATCTTCTCCGTTAGCGCGGGGGACCTCCGCTGCTACTTTCTTATTTTTCTTTTATTATACCGAAGATTTGAGCGGATGTAAAGACTTTTGTTGTCAATAACCTATGTTGCTACCTTAGAGGCATTTAATTTACCGATAAAAGCAAATACCGAATCGCAGCAATCTTCTGTAGGGACGATCTCCGAATCGTGCCTTCTTCGACTTTACACACCTAATACTTGACTTTTTTTTTAATTTGAGGTATACATAATGGCATAAAAATAAGCGATATGCTAACAGAATGATTGCATTGTTAACGAGAGGAGCGCGATTATGGCGGTACAGCGTTTTTTGACGGTAGAGCAAGGCGTTGAACAACTTCTAAAAGCACCACCACCCCTTCATTTTGACGGTACAGGCAAGTTGGACTGGGAGGAATGGCGCAGGCGGTTCCGAGGCAACCTCGTTGAGGACTTGGGACCTTCACCAGAGGCATTGCCATTGGAAGTTGAAACGTTAGAGCAGACACAATTTGATGGCTACATACGGGAAAAGATTATCTTCAACCCAGATCCGTTTTCTTCGATTCCGGCTTATGTCTTAATCCCAGACGGAGCAACCACGGAAAATCCCGCACCCGCGGTACTCTGTGCACACGGACACGGAGTCGGAAAAGATGGCGCAGTCGGCATCGTTGACGACTATCAGAAACAGTACGCCGTCGAATTAGCACAGCGCGGGTTTGTAACGCTCGCACCCGATTGGCGATGCTTCGGTGAAAGGAAAGACCGAGATGAATGGGCACGCCGGCCCGGTCGCGATGGATGCAACATCGCCTATTTCGCTTTCGGATACTTCGGCTATCAACTCCTGCAACTCAATATCTCGGACGGGCAGCGGTGTTTGGACTATCTACAGGCACGGCCTGAGGTGGATAGCCGTCGTTTGGGATGCATGGGCTGTTCCTTCGGCGGTACAATGACGACCTACATCTCCGCCTTAGATCAGCGGGTTAAGGCGGCAGTTATCGTCTGTTATCTCAGTACATTGACGGACGCTTTGAATGATCGCGGGCGTGGAAATACCTGCGGTTCACAGTTTATGTTCGGGCTTCGGAAGGCAGGAGACATCGCGGACGTGGCGGGATTGATAGCACCGCGGGCGTGTATGGTGCAAATCGGTTCGGACGATATGTGTTTTATTGAGGCAGACGCATTATCGGCATTCGGACAACTGGAGAAGATTTATGCCTCTTCAGGACACCGCGATCAATTAGTCTTAGATCATTTTCAAGGTGAACACGAGATTGATTTGGAACGGGGAATTGCGTTTTTGGAGGAGCGGTTGTAGGTTAAAGGGCAGGCATGTGGGCCTGCCCAAGCAGGTTATACCTCAAAAACACTTAGATAATCGTCTAACGTCTCAACACGGCGAATGCAGGTGAAACTATCGCCATCAACGAGATATTCCGGCGGACACATCTTCATATTGTAGTTAGAACTCATTGCGTGACAATACGCACCCGCATCGCAAACGACAAGTCCTGCGCCTTCGAAAGGTGTAGGAAGTGAACGCGCTTTTCCCAAGAAATCTGCGGATTCACAAACAGGACCGACCACATCGTAGGTTTCAGTCTTGCCATCTACAGGTTCGATAAACTCGATATGTTGATAGGTATCGTAGAGACTTGGACGGATGAGTTCTGACATACTGCCATCCGTGACAATGAAATGCTTGTTTCCATTTGTCTTCACACCAATGACGCGATTGACAAAAACAGAGGTATTGCCGACAAGTGAACGACCCGGCTCAATAATGAGCGTGATGTCCTCAGGTAACAGATCACGGATGGAATCAATAAGATCGGACGGCGTAGGAATCTCTTCACCTGTACGCTCATAGTCGATCCCCAGACCGCCACCGATGTTCAGGTAGCGCAACGAAAAACCTTCCGCTTCAATGGCGCGGATGAAACCAAGCATCACTTCAGTCGCATCTCGGAAGATACGCACCTTTTTAATCGTTGAACCCAGATGGCAATGGACACCAACTAAATGAAGTAAATTATCTTTGCGAATTTCATCTAAAAACCAATTAAGCCGTTCGTTACGAATCCCGAACTTGGAGTTTTTCATACCCGTGGAGACATACGGATGAACCTGCGGATCCACATCTGGGTTGATACGGATAAGCACATTGGCAGGCTCGTCAAGGTCTTTCGCTGTCTGTTGGATATGCGCCAAATCAAATTCGCTGTCGATGTTAATTAGTACACCGTGTTCAACAGCAAGGCTCAGTTCTTCAAGCGTTTTACCATTTCCGTTTAGGATAGTCCGCTTCAGATCAAACCCCGCAGCAAGCGACATCCGCAATTCATTTCCACTGACAAGCACTGCCCCGCTACCAAGCGTACTCAGATATTTGAGTAGTGTGAGGTTGTTATTTGCTTTAATCGCGTAGCCGATAATTGAGTCAATTCCGTCAAGTGCTTCCCGATATGCAGCGTAATTCGCCTCCAACTGCGCGAGACTGTAAAGATAAAATGGACTATAGGGTACCTGTTCCTGAATATCTTTTACTCGCATTTTTTCGCAATAAAGATACCCATCTTCATAATGAAAACTCATCTGTTTTTGAAGAAACTCCTATCTACTTTATGAGATCATCAAACCAATAGATGCGGCACAGTGTCATGCCTATTCTTAATGTGCCTGAACTCGTACCTATTGATAGCTGACGACTGACAACCATGCCTCTGACAACTGATAACTGAAAACCATTGACTAATACTCACGTTTGTGCCAGTCATCTTCCCAGAGGTTGAATGAACCCTCACGATACGGATGTTCGGCAATAAGATCCTCATTCAATTCCATACCGAGTCCAGGTCCATCAGGCAGACTGAAATAACCGTCAATCACTTCCGGGCATCCCGTCGCTGCCTCTTTAACCCACGCCTCAGAGAAATCGTTGAAATGCTCCTGAATCTTGAAGTTCGTGGTGCAAGCAGCAAAGTGCAAAGCGGTCGCTGTAGAGACAGGTCCACCGACGTTGTGCGGTGCGACAGTCATGTAGCACATGTCCCCCATCGCTGCAATTTTCTTGGTTTCTAAGAAGCCACCTGTCTGCGTAATATCCGGTTGTAGTATATCCGCCGCTTGTAGGTTAATCAACTCACGGTACTCATACTTATTGTGAAGTCGCTCACCCGTGGCAACGGGAAGGTTGATTTTGTCAGCCGCTTTTGCGAGGGCTGCAATATTATCAGGCGGCACAGGCTCCTCGACCCAACTCGGTTGGAACTGTTCCAATTCCGCAGCAATTTCTATCGCCGTATACGGGCTAAATCTACCGTGCATCTCAACAAGAATTTCGACATCGGGGCCGACAGCGTCACGCACCGCTTCAACGAGTCCGACAGACTTCAACTTTTCTTCGTAAGAGAGTTCATAATAGCCTGCACCGAACGGATCAAACTTCAATGCCCGATAACCTTTTTCAAGCACCCTTTTCGCTGCAGCATGAAATTCTTCGGTCGAGCGTTCAACGCGATACCAACCGTTGGCGTACGCCTTAATCTGATCGCGGCAGGCACCACCAAGCAAGCGATAAACTGGCTGATTCAGGGCTTTACCGATAATATCCCAGCACGCGATTTCAATAACGCTGATGCCGGTTGCCACGATTTCACCCGCGCGACCATAGTCATCTCGAAAGAGTCTTTGGTAGAGATCTTCTGTATTAAATGGGTCACTGCCAATGACATGCCGCTTCTTCGCACCATCAATGTAGGCAACAAGCGCATCCGTGCGGTTGTTCATCCGAACTTCGCTGATGCCGGTCAACCCTTCATCAGTCTCTACTTTGACAAAGGTCAAGTTCCGCCAACTGGTCCCCATGACCAAGGTTTTGACATCTGTAATCTTCATTTTTTTAATTCTGGGCCTTTCTGCTCCGTTTTCTCCGTTGTCGAAAAACGGGTTTCCGAACTAACCAAATGTATCTTGTAAGAATTAAGTGAGGTAAGCAAACCGTTTAACTTCTTGCTTCTGCCTCGGAGACACTGCGTTGTCCGCCCCTTTGTGCAGGTGCTTGGTCGATCGTTGGTGCCTCTTCACCTACCTCCAGCATCCGCCGAATGAGACGTTCTCTCATCACTTCTGTAACGGGTTCATGTGATCGCAACCCGACGAGGTTCTTTAACTCGTAGGGATCTGCCTGAAGGTCGTAGAGATATTGCTCCACATATCGGTCTGACCCCGCATCTTTGCCACCGCTCTTATTTGGGGCATCAACACCGTATTTCCAACGTTGCGTCCGAACAGCACGTCCGACCTGTGCCTCGCTAATTTGGACGAAGACCTCTTCTGGCCAGCCATCCGTTTCGCCGCGTACCAACGGCATGATAGATCTACCTTGCATCTCAGTCGGCACTCCCAAACCTGCTGCATCGAGAAGCGTCGGCGGGAGGTCAACGAGGCTAACCAGTTCTTGAAGTTGTCCACCACCAATGAAATCGGCACCGTGGAAGGCAGTCGGTACACGGATAGAACTTTCATGGCATGAGCGTTTATATTCGCCATTACGGGTTTTGAAATGGCATCCATGATCAGAGGTAAAAAGAATAATCGTGTTATCAAGTAGGTGGAGACTCTTGAGCGCATCCAGAAGTCTCCCGAGTGCTTCGTCCAACCTTTTCACCATACCGTAATAACCGCCTAAGTGCTGGTGTGTCGAGCCACCAAGTGCTGCGAGATCCGGTGGTATCCATTTCCCCGTATACCGCTCGCGATACCCATCCGGCGGCGGATAGTCGTCCAAGTGGTTTTGGTGGTGCGGCTCAATGTATGACGTAAAGAGGTAAAATGGCTCGGCTTTATGCCGGTCGACGTAGCGTATTACTGCATCGGTGAGCGCGTCCACACGATAGCCGGGAAGGTCAACGGGCTTATTGTCATTATCATAAAGCGTTGTCTGATAGGCATCGGAGGTGAACTCAAGAACGTTGGATGCTAACCAGTAATCATATCCCCCGCGATGCTCCGCTGGCACAGGTCCCGGTCCCGTACCACCGCTATAGAGGTGCCACTTACCGATGTATCCGGTGGCGTAGCCTGCCTCGCCAAAATGGTGGGCAAGTGTCTTGAGGTTCGGCGACAATGGAATACCGTTTCGAAAGCATCCCGTCCGAGTCGCATATAACCCCGTTTGGAGGCATGAACGTGCAGGACCGCAGACGGGTTGACACGTAAACGAACGATGGACATGTGTACCGCGCTGTGCCATCCGGTCGAAGTTGGGGGTCAGGTCAAGCGGGTTACCATGCAAGCCGGATGTATCCCATCGCTGCTGGTCGGTGAAAAAGACAATGACATTGGGTTGATTTGCATCAGTTTGTCGCATATCTCTATTTTCCTCTCTGTTTAGATTTGGCTGTTCTCATTTTATGGGATCTTCAGACAGGTGTCAAGCAGAAAATTCACGTGAGAAGAATTACCGATAAAAATGCATGGATGACCGTATGTTGGGTAAAGAGAAATGGTCTTTTCAAATTTCGAGATTCGGTTTCATTACATTGTTCGGTAATATTTAGGCTATCAGCAATAAATGTGTTAGAATATCTCACAAATACGATTTTGATAAACGCGGTTCTATCTCGCGGTTCTATACCCTCTTTGTGATATAACTTATAG
>VXXH01000573.1 GCA_009835515.1 Candidatus Poribacteria bacterium | reverse complement strand
CAGTAACGCTGAAATCGACCCGGAATCTATTGTCGGTGCATGGTTGTTTGACGAAACAAATGGAAAAGTGGCTAAAGATTCATCTGACAATAGTAATGACGGAGACCTTGTCGGCGGTGCCAAATGGGTAAAAGGCAAATTTGGCAACGCCATTGAACTCAATGGAAAAGACGCTTGGGTCACCGTTCCAGAGATTGGACCGCTCGAAGACTTTACACTCATGAAATGGTTCAATTCAACAGGGAGAGTTGGAGCCTGGAGATGTTTCTTTAACCGTGACGGTTGGGCTGCAGGGTATGTCCATTACCAATTTCGACCGGATAATAAGATGGAGATGGCTATTCATTCCAACAATCCAGTTCGCCATCCGGGTTGGCCCGATTCAGATTTCACAGCAGATAAGAGTATCTTGAATAAATGGTTCCATCTTGCAGTCGCCTACAGTAGCAACGACGAATCCGTTCGTGTCTACTTCGACGGCGAACTCGACGCTGAGGGTAAATGGGGTCCCTTGCCGGGGGAATTTGGACCTGGACGCATCGGTTCATGGAGTGGCGGTGGCAGAGAGTGGGAGGGTATGTTCGATGAAATGATACTCTTCGATGTCGCACTTGAGGAAGACGACATCCAAATGCTCATGGATAACGGTTTAGACGCGACACTGGCGGTTGAACCTGCGGATAAAGCTGCGACGCTTTGGGGTAAAATCAAGCAGAGCAGATAGGTACAAATGGCAACGGTAAATCTTAGTTAAAAAAGGGTAAGTCTGGGAATTTCGGGTGTCTCCTGTAGTTTCCGAACCGCATCAGCAATGTCATTAACGAGGATCTGTCGCATTGCCGTGAAATCTTCACCCTCCTGTCGTAGGATGTAAGCGGGATTAAACGTTGCCATCACAAAGGGTGCGTACTGCGTATCTGTAAACCAGACGCCGCGTTCTTCGGTAATGCGGAAACTTCGGTGAATCAGTGCCTTCGCTGCAGGTGCTCCCATGCATAGCATCACGGAAGGTTGGACTAAGGTGAGTTCACCATCAAGCCATTTGGAGCAGGCTTTAATCTCTGATGCTTTCGGCGGGCGGTTTTTCAACACACCCCCTTTGAGACCTGCTGCTCGGCACTTAATGATGTTGGTAAGCCAAATGTCAGCGCGTGTTAAATCATTTATTGTCAGCACTTCATCAAGCAAATTCCCAGTAGGTCCTGAAAACGGCAGGGTCGTGTGATTATCTGCAGCGGACGGTCCCTCTGCGACAAGTACTAATTTCGCGGTGGCATCCCCACTACCGAAAACGACGTTTGTGCGGGTTTCCGCTAAGTCACAAGCCGTGCAAACACTTGCCCGCGCTTTGAGAGTTTGCATTTGTGTATGAACAGTACTCATGCGCTCACACCGATATCCGCGAAGTTACACGGTGCCTCCCGAAGTTTTTGCGAAGTGAATGCTGGCGTGTACTAACTGATCCGGTTGCGTCTCGGTAAATTTTAATTGATAAATCGGTTTCTCCCAATTATATTCGTAGTTGCTGCCGTAAGTCGCCACACTTATCGGTAGATAATCCTCTGGAACATGGATAAAGCAGGTGCCCTCTGCCTGTCTAAGCGGCTTGCAAACGAGCAGATAGGTTTGGCTGTGACTGTCCCAACCGGCAGATAATATCTCGGCACCGCCCTGTGTATAGTGGATATCGGTTGCGAGCAATTGGGGAACGTCCTGCTCCTCACGGAAACAGAGCAATTTAGCGGAACGGGGCGGAATATTCAATAAGTTTACACCTTGTGAAACCTTGCCGAGGTATTGACGCATCCAGAAATCATGGACAAGAAACCCGTTAGAAGATTCAGGTACACCAAGCGCATCGAGTTGGAAATAAACGTCATCTTCGCGATCATTCCAATTGAAGATTGCGGCGAGATGCCATGTTTCGCGAGGTGTTGAAATAGGTAGGCTCCAAACTTTGGGGAAAGGGTCGTCGTAAATATCTACAGGCGTAGCGGCTTCATTGATAAGCGGGAAGATTTTTGCCAAGTACGCCGCCCGCAATGGCGTAAGCGTTGTGATCGAGTCAGCGCAAAGAACAGCCCCACCACTGAGTGCGGCGGCTGTCATCTCGGCGATTGCCTCGTTGATAGGTCGTGGTTCATCAACAGCAAGTTCGCCAAAAAAATGGTTCCAGAGGACCTTATGCTCTCGTAGATACGCCGCATATCTACTCAAGCGATGCTTCGTGCCCCGTTGGTGATGCCACTGATCGCTTGCCCGGTTCTGAGTTCCGCCAGCGAAGGGTGGGTTGAGGAGTGGCGTGTTGAGAGCAATACTACCGATACACAAGTCCGAAACAGCATTGTATCCTGCCAGCACAACGTTCTCTTTTGTTGGCACGTTCTCCAAGCGGACCTCATTAATTGTATCTCTTAGCAGTTCCGCTGCAAGACGGTAGAGTTGCACTGCTGTTAGACTGTCATCATGCCATTTCAAGTTGTGTGAGGCGTTGGTAAGTCCTGTTGTATATGCGGTGAAGTCTACATTAATGAGTGAATATCCACAATCGCTCACCATGTGTTTAATCTGTTCACGAATCCGTGACTGTATTTCTGGATGGGAAACATCCAAGAGTGCGACCTCTTTGCCAGTGTCCGGCAGATGGATTGTTGCGGGTTTGGACCTGTTATGTGCAGTGCGTCTACGTGGATGTCTCTTTCCACCGCGAGCTTCAATCCGTTCCTGTATGCAATAGTCTGGATGGTTCTGTACAAGTTCTGAATCAAGTGGCAGCGCGAACGGATTAATTCGTACCCCTGTCTTAAAACCTTTTGCTTGAATCTGATTGACAGTCTCTGGGTTTTGCAATCCTGACGCTGTGTCAAGTTGAATATAACCGATCCCTCCCGGGGAGTTGGGTTGAAACAGGGGGTGCTCGACGAGTGCATCAGCTTGGGTTAATAGAGCATCGGGATCAAGCGGTTCTGATGCGTCGGAAAAGGACCAGGCAGCAAATGAATCATCGGGAGGCGTCGTAGATTGAACATCGGTGAGGCCACTTTTTTCTCCCCTGAGAGCGGTATAGTGCTCATAGGCAGCCTTAGCCCCACCTGTAAAGTTGATATAGACGGTTTCGGAGAAGAATTCCTCACCAGCGTCGCAGTGCTGTCCACACTGATGATAGAGTGCCCACGGGTTAACGCCTGACCCCGACGCCTTTTTAGCATTGGATTTTGAACGTTGTCCACCATTCCCTTGACAACCGACCTGAATTCGGGGCCACCATTTCTCAGTCGTTAGGAAACCGAAAACGAGTGCTTTGCCACTCTGTGTATCGTGAATCACACCATCATGGCTGGGATGCATAGCATCGGTCTCGCTGAGAAGAAACCCGTCATAGAGTCTTTTACTAACACCCGGAGAGATGGGAGGCATATTGATAAAGAGGTGGCAGTCCGATGGCGCTGCCCCAGATAAGACGGCACCTCGGTTTGCTGAAACACCGAGCACTGTTACACTATCAAGTTGTAACGGTTCAGGTTTTAGGTTTTCAACACCAACTTTGAGGTGTATGGCGGGATGCGCGCTATAACAATTGAGGTAGGTATTTATCCGGACACCCTTACCCGTCGCCTCATGCGAGAAACGGAGCTGATGATAATCACCGAAAACATCGGTCTTGGGAAGTTTGGTAATAAATTCACGAGTGCCAGCGTCTTCGGTTTTGATGACAGTTCCATCGTCAAAGGTTATCTGTGTAGATCCGTTTCGGATAATTGTGTCACCGCTCTCATCAATGTAATCCCAAGTTCCTTTTGAAAGGTTGAATTTAATCTGAAATTTATTGTGGTTTATCACGGTGAGGTTCCCCTGCCGTGAGACTGCTACATCATCTGGTCTCATCCATTAATTTCCTTTTTGATCGTGGCTGTCAGTCATCAGCCGTCAGCCGTCAGTAGAACGCGTGGCAGTTGCAAACGGATTACTGAAAGCCGATTGCCGAAAGCGAGCATAGTGAATATGCTGAACGTCATCAACTCCGGGAAGAGGCGACTGCTCGACAAGATATAACGGCTGTCTGTTCATTTCCAGCATGTGAAAGGGAAAAAGAATCTCCAGCGGAGAGGAACAGAACATCATGTCGTTCGAGTGTATGTGTCTTTCCACTGTCATCCGTCACTTCAGCACATCCATCCTTTAGCACATAAATTGATTCGCTGTGTATCGGTCCGTGCGTAAAGTGTTGTCCGTTGTCAAGACAGATGTAATCTAAGGAGAGATGTACAGACCCTTTCTGGGGTGAGACGACGCTTCGCCAATCGGCAGCTTTTCCGAACACCGGTCCACACCGTGCCATATTGAGTACCTGAACGTTGCTCCGATGCCCATCTCGTGGCGTTGGGGCTTCATCTGGTGTATCCCGTTCACCCCGATAGAGTGCCATATCTGGCGGTGCTTGGAAACTAATCAAGCGTGCCTTGTTCGGTGTGGTATTGACTGTTCCGTGGACTTCGCCTGCGGGTACAAAAATAACATCGCCTGCAGCAATCGGTGTATAGACACTCCCTTGTCGGATAGCACCACCACCTTCTAAGACGACAATAGCGTCTTCCGATGCATCATGATAGTGCTGTGTAAATTCTTGACCGGGAGCGTGGAGCCCGTGGTTCAGCGTCAACTGTGTCGATCCCATATCTGGATGTACGACACGCCAATTTTTGCCTTTGCCCATCTGAAAGGGTGTTCCGGATTGAAGGTTCAAAATTTCCATTTTTTCTGTCTATACCCAGCGCGTAAAGGGTAAATTACCTTATAATAAATAACACACGGCTTAAAGATCTACGGCTTCTTTTTGATAAAATGATACGACTGTATCCCCATAATTTGCCTGCCGACTCCGTGTCAAACTTCCGACTGTGTCAGGTCCAACAAACTGCTTTGCATGTTCAACAATTAGCGTGCCACCGATGCAGAGCAGTGAGCCTTCAGCCAGCAATGCTAAACAGGCGGCGTATAGTTCTGAGCCGCCCGCTAAACCTGTACCGTAGGGCGGATCGAAATAGATAACTTCAAATATAGCATCCTGTTTCTGGAGGGACGTAATACCTTTCACAGCATCGCGACGGAGCAGGGATATTGTATCAGTCGGTTTGCGGGCTGCGCGAGGCTCAGTCGTAAGTCCACATGTCCGAAGGTT
Organism: Candidatus Poribacteria bacterium; assembly: GCA_009835515.1. Lineage (GTDB taxonomy): Bacteria > Poribacteria > WGA-4E > WGA-4E > WGA-3G > WGA-3G. Next base: position 1,956 of record VXXH01000573.1, on the reverse strand, counting down.
TTGTTCTATAATCTGGATGCACCGCGAATCACGCTCCAAAAAGGTGACATGCTTTGCACCACGACTTAACGCTTCGATTCCCATATTCCCTGTACCGGCACAAAGGTCAAGAAAGTTCGCATCAATAATCTGTTCACGCAGAATACTGAAGACAGATTCTTTAACGCGATCAGCAGTAGGGCGGACGATACGATTGCCCTTGGGTGCAACCAAGCGTCTGCCTCTGAATACACCAGCGATAACTCTCATTTTTAGTGGTTATCAGTTGTCAGTTATCGGTTAAGAGGGTTCTTGTGACAGTTGAGTTTACTGGGCAAGTAACAGCAAACCTCTTTAACTGAAAACTGAGTACTGACAACTGACAACTATTAAGCCTTGAACAACTCCTCTATCACCGATCCATCGTTGACGACTCGAATTGGTCGTCCGGAGCGAGAATAGTTCTCTTCATTACCATCAATTCCGAGTGCGAAGCAGAGGGATGCGAAAAGGTCTGGTACGCCGACAGCCCCACTGACAACTTCGCTACCATCTTCATTGGTGCCACCGACTATTTGCCCACCACGTGTCCCACCACCTGCGACAACAGCCGACCAACCGTTGGTATGATGATCACGTCCATCATTTTCGTTGATTCTCGGCGTCCGTCCGAATTCACCAAGCCAAAGCACAACAGTCTCTTCGAGGAGATCCCGCTCGGACAAGTCTTTCAGGAGCATCGCGAACGCTGGATCCACCATATCAAGAAGTTCTTTTGTCCGATCAAAGTTATTTTGATGTGTATCCCACCCATCAAGTGAGACTTCTACAAATTTGACACCAGCTTCTACGAGTCGCCGTGCCATGAGACATCCTTGTCCGAATCTATTCATACCATACGCTTCGCGGATGGCGATTGGCTCTTCGTCAAGCCGAAAAGCATCTATTTTAGGGGAATTGATGAGTTCGTCTGCTTTCTTGTAAATTGCTTCGTGTGCTTCCGTGCTGCGTCCCGTCCGTTTTGCGATAAAATCCTTCTCAATCGTTCTCAGCATCTTGAGCCGTTCACGAAAACGGTGCGTGTCCATCTGTGCCGGATAAGAGATGTCTTCCACAGGTTTCATCGGATCTTTGACGACAAATGGGTCGTGCGTCGCACCGAGAAAGCCGCCGGAGTACATCGGCGAATTGATGTTAACGCAACTCGGCAGGTCTAAAAGTTCATCTTCAAGATAATAAGATGTGATTGAACCGAGCGTCGGATGTCTGACGGCTCCACCGGGGGCATATCCTGTATGTAGTAAATAGCGGGCGCGTTCATGATTGCCTTCACGCGAAACCATTGAACGGATAATAGAGAGATGGTGTGCCTGTTCGGCAACATTCGGTAGATGTTCGGAGACCTGTATGCCGTTAGCACTTGTCGGAATCGCTGCGAAGGGACCGCCGTTTTTGGTACCCGGTTTGGGATCAAATGTATCTAACTGGCTGGCACCGCCACTCATAAAAAGAACGATACAATGTTTCGCGCGCGGTATTATATCTTCAAGCTGCGCGAAACTACTGGCACCGAAGTGTTGCATCGCAATCAGTCCGAGAAAACTACTGATACCGCTCTTGAAAAAACCACGCCGTGAGATTTCTTTGTGCCATAATTCTGGTGTGTCGTATTCCGGAACCCACAATTTTGTGTCCATGTCCACCCTCCTCAATTATTTCATCTATACCATTTTACCATGTTTGTGTCTTTATAAACAAGGGAAAAATTTTAAACGATCTTCAATTTTCATCTTCTGAGTGGGTTGGAAGACATGGAAGAGTGGAAGACAAGAAGTATGTTTTTTCTAAGTTTTGAATCGCGGATTATCACGGATGACACGGATTTTGGTCGTTTTTCGAGAGCACCTATCGTCTACTTCAACCTACCTTTAAACGAAAGGTTTCATTGCCTCAAGGCAAACACCATCTAAACACCAT
>VXXH01000043.1 GCA_009835515.1 Candidatus Poribacteria bacterium | reverse complement strand
AGATTTTTCTAAAGTTACTGAAGATAGTAAAAACTACCAAGGCTTTTTCAAACTATACGAGAAGAAAGAGAACCTTTACTGCGAAATTCAACCCTCACAATTGGATAAGCCTTTTCTATGTATGATTAGCCTTTCACGCGGACTGGGGAGAGGGTATCTTATCTCAGGGATGACGATGGATGAGTGGTTGCTTGTCTGGCGGCGTGTTGGTGACCGTGTGCATCTCGTGCGCAAAAATGTGCGTTTCCGTGCTGATAAAGGGACACCAACTGCACAAGCGGTGGACTACAGTTACAGCGACTCTGTGCTATTCTCTCTTAAGATCGAAAGTATACACCCACAACGGCGGAGCCTATTGGTGAATATCTCACCTGTTTTTATGTCTGACCTACCGCCGATGGCAGGTCGGATCGGTAGCGGTGCCCGATTCGATAAAACGCGTAGCACTTGGGGCACAATCAAGGCGTTCCCAAAGAACGTTGAGTTACGGGTTCAAGCGGTTTACTCGGCAAGCGGCTCTATGACAACCGTCCCGGACAGTCGTGGTATCCAATTAACACTGCACTACAGCCTGTCAAAACTCCCATCAAACAACTATCGTTCGCGGCTCGCTGACGATCGTATGGGGCATTTCATGACAACGGTCAAAGATTATTCGCTCCAAACGAGTGACGCACCCTATATCCGTTACGTCAACCGGTGGCATTTGGAGAAAGCTGATAAAAAAGCGAAACTCTCGCCCCCCATGGATCCGATCATTTTCTACATTGAAAAGACAGTCCCACATCGTTTCCGTCCTTATATTCGGCAAGGAATTCTGGAATGGAATAAGGCATTTGAAAAGGCTGGCTTTGTCGATGCCATTGAGGCGCGGATTCAACAAGATTATGAGGATTGGGACCCGGAAGATGCGCGCTATAACACGATCCGATGGGTCGTTGACGCAGGTTTCGCCATTGGTCCGTCCCGCGTGAACCCGTTGACAGGTCAGATATTGGACGCTGATATCCTTATCAGTGACGGGTTCATCAGATCGTGGCAGCGAGAATATACGACGTATTTCGAGGAACTTGACCACGAACATGATCACCCGATAGATCACTCCTCACGATTCCAGTGTGAGATGGCATCCGGCTTAGCACGGCAGATGGGATTCATGGCGAGCGTCCTACAGGCGCGTGGTGTGGTCGGCGAAGACGGTGAGTTGCCGGAAGCGTTTATCGGTCAGGCACTTAAATCATTAACCATGCACGAAGTCGGACATACATTGGGATTACGGCACAACTTTAAAGCGAGCACGATCCATTCGCTTGACGACCTGAATAAGAAAAGCGATGAAGCACTTCTCGGCTCCGTGATGGAATACGACGCTGTAAACATCGCACCTGAAGGGAAAAAACAGGGTGATTACTATACGACGACAATTGGCCCCTGGGACTACTGGGTCGTCGAATATGCCTACAAACCGGTTGATGGGGGCACGCCCGAAGCGGAATTGCCGGAATTGCAGAAAATCGCTTCCCGTGTCGCAACACCAGGACTAACCTACGGCACAGACGGTGATGCGTCCGCATATCAAAGCAGAGATTTGGACCCGTTGGTCAATCGGTGGGATCTCGGTTCGGACCCGCTTGATTTTGCGAAACAACGTCGCGAGATTGTCGTTGAGCTTTGGGACAAGATTGCTGACAAGGTTACAAAAGAGGGAATGGGGTATCAGCGTGTCAGGCGTGCATTCGGATCGCTGCTCGGTGAATACGGTTATTCAATGTACCTTGCAAGCCGCTATATCGGTGGACAGTACCACCACCGCGATCATCGTGGCGATGAGAACGGACGGCTACCGTTCGTGCCTGTCCCGGCAGCGAAACAGCGTGAAGCACTGCAATTTATCAAAGAGCATGCACTCTCGGACAGAGCCTTCGATTTTCCCCCGGACCTACTCAACAGTCTCGCCATCACCCGTTGGAGCGACTGGGGATCGAGTAGCGGGAGTTCTACGCGTTTGGATTACCCGGTGCATAGCGTTATCCTGGGTAACCAGACCCGCATCTTGGGGCGCTTGCTCCATCCGAACGTCCTCGCGCGCGTTCAGGACACAGAGTTGAAGTTTCCGAAGGGTGAGGACGCGTTCACACTGCCAGAACTCTTTTCAGGCATCACTGATGCAGTCTGGACGGAATTGGATCGGAATGTCGGAGAAAAGCAGTGGTCAAATACGGATGCGTTCATCTCCAGTTTCCGTCGCGCGTTGCAACGTGAGCACCTGAAGCGGTTCATCAAACTGGTATTAGACGCGGATAGCGGAACGCCTGAAGACGCGAGGTCGCTTGCACGCCACCATCTCGGACAGATCAACAGTCGGATACAGGGGGTGCTTCAGAATGCGCAAGGGCGACTCGATGATTATAGTTTGGCACACCTCGAAGAGTCGCAAGTCCGGGTTGCGAAGGCGTTAGATGCGAGTTTCCAAGTCCAGAAGCGTTAAATATTTGTCTGTTTTTTCGCAGTTGATCTCACTCAGTAGGCGTGCTTTGTAAGCGCGCCTATCGTTTGGAAAAGCAGGGTAGGTTAATCTGGTTTTATCCCAATAAAGTGAACGACTCGGAGGTGAGCAGATGAAAACGATATTCATCATTACCTTATTCTTCCTTTTTGTATCGTTTCCGCCGGATGTCCCTGCCCAAGATTATACCAACTTGAATTTGCCAGAAGGAGTTAAGTTACGGATAGGTAAAGGGCGTATAACCGCGATAGCGTATTCTCCAGACAGCAATCAATTTGCCGTAGCAAGTACGGTTGGGATTTGGAAGTATGATGCACTTACTGGTGAGGAACTTAACTTTTTTATGGGGCATAAAAATCGTATCTCCAGTATGTGTTATTCACCGGACGGAAAGACCATCGCCAGTGGGAGTTGGGACAACACAGTACGTTTGTGGGATGCCATTACAGGTCAGCATCTGAAAATACTCACTGGGCATCGGGATCATGTCTTAACTGTATGCTATTCACCGGACGGAAAGACCATCGCCAGTGGGAGTTGGGACAACACAATGCGTCTGTGGGATACAAGCACTGGAGAGCATTTGAAAGTGCCCACTGGTCATAGGTATGGTGTCAGTAGCATATATTTTTCACCCGATGGTAAAACTATTGCCACCCCGATTGGTAATAGGGTACAGTTGTGGGATATCAATACTGGAAAACTTCTGAAAACTCTTACAGAGCATACGGATAGTGTCAATAGTATATGTTTTTCACCAAATGGAAATACTATTGTCAGTGGAAGTTCAGATAACACATTACGTTTATGGGACGCAAGCACTGGAGAACTTCTGAAGACCTTTGTAGAGCATACGGATAGTGTTAATAGTGTATGCTATTCACCAAATGGAGGCACTATTGTCAGTAGAAGTTCAGATAACACACTACGTTTATGGGACGCAAGCACTGGAGAACTTCTGAAGACCCTCTCAGAGCATGCGGATGGTGTCAACAGCGTATGTTTTTCACCAAATGGAGATATTATTGCCACAGGTGGGGTGGACGGCACAGTGCGATTATGGTCTACTACCACGAGACGACATCTGAAGACGTTTATTGGACATAAGCACGAGATCAAAACAGTCTTGTTTTCACCTGATGGGCTTACGATCCTTAGCCGAGATTCGGGTGACACGTTACGCTTGTGGAATGCGATCACGGGTCAGCTTCTGAAAACACCTACTGGATATCAGGGTCGCATCAACACTATTACATTTTCGCCAGATGGCAACACTATTGCCAGTGGGAGTTGGAACGACACGATGCGATTGTGGGATACCGCTACAGGTCAACTTCTGAGTACGCTCGCTGGACATAAGCACGGTATCGAAACTGTTTTATTTTCGCCGGATGGTAAAACTATTGCCGGTGGAGGTTGGGATGGCACGGTGCGTTTGTGGGATGCTACTACAGGTCAACTTCTGAATACACTCACTGGACATGGGTATAATATTGACATCTTTTCGTTTTCAGTGGATGGAAATACCATTGCTACGGCAAATTCGCGCGACACAGTTCGGTTGTGGGATGTCAGCACCGGAAAGCTCCTGAAAACACTCACTGGCCGCACGTGTCATATTAGTAGCGTTTTCTTTTTAGCCGATGGGGACATTATTGCTACTGGCAGCTCAATCGCTGCCGAAGGTGATGAAGGCGCGGTGTGCTTCTGGGATGCCAACACGGGGCAACTTCTAAAAACTTTCCCTAACGAAAATGTCGCTCGCGTATACTTTTCAGTTGATGGACAAACTTTCGCTTGTATTTACGATGGCGATGGTACGGGCAGCACGGGATCCCTATTTTCTGCCACCACAGGACAACTCCTGAAAGAGATTTTTGGAAATGCAGGTGGGATCATTTCAGTGGAGTTCAGTCCGGATGGCAAAACGATCGCCACTGGAAATGATGATGGCACAATTCTACTCTGGGAAGTTCCGTAAAGGAGAAAAAAAATAGATGGAAATTCTTCAATACACACCTGATATGCAAACACCGGTGACACAATTCTACAATCGTCTGACCGCAGACATTCCGCACTGCTATCCGATAAATGAGGAAGAATTCGCTACTGCGATACGCGGGGTGACCACCGGTAAAGCGGATAAAAACGAGGGGGGCATTGATTCTGAAACTGCATTTGTCGCAATGGTGAACGGTGCAGTGCAAGCGTTTATCCATGTCGGGATCGGTCAGGCTGGTGATAACAGAGAAGAAGACATAGGCGTTATCCGGTTTATGGGTTACGATCGGGGGGCGCGGCACGCTGGACAAACTGTGCTTGAAAAGGCAGAAACCTATCTGAAAACTTATGACATTTCCAAAATCTTCGCCTTCTCACAAGACCGTCGATATCGGTTCTATCATTTTGAACACGCCTATCTATCGGATGCGCTTGATCAGGTTCAAGCACTGCTCGGATATAATGGGTACCATCGTTCTGAAGGTGAGGTCTTTTTGGATTGGGAAAACTACACCGTTACACCAATACCTTCAAGTTTACCTGTAACGCTTTCTGTAGATTGGAAACAGGGGCGCGGACAACTCCCGAACTGCACCGTAAGAGCGTTTCAAAATGATAAAGAGGTCGGCGAGTGTTGGTCTGTCTCCGGTGGTGAGTTTTCAAGCCATCCTGATGCCCAAAATTGGCTTCACACGACTTGGCTCGGCATTGAGGATGAGTTTCAGGGGCAGGGTTTGGGACGCTACCTACTCCAATATGAACTTCAAGAGATGCACAAAGTCGGATACCGACACGCAGCCATTAGTACTGCCTGGGATAACCACCGCGCATTTCTCTTTTACAGCAACTGCGGTTATCGGACTGTAGATTGGACTTATGGATTCGTCAAAGACCTCTCCGAAGCACCAACGGAAAAGTGGTAACCTCAGATTCAGACAATCAGTACGACTTAACCGCAGCATCTCACTTCTCGTTTTCTGGGATGGAAGTGGTGGTAGAGCAATTTTGCTGCAAGTGGTTCAGTAAAAAAGATAGGAGAAACAGATGGAAATTCTCCAATATACACCCGACATGCAAGCATCGGTGACACAATTCTATAACCTGCTAACTGTCAATGTTCCGCACTGCCACTCGGTAACGGAGGAAGAATTCGCTATTGTACTACGTGGTGTTACGACTGGTAACGCCGATAAAAATGACGTTGGATTTGGACTCGACTCCGAAACTGCCTTCGTCGCAATAACGGAAGGCGTAGTACAGGCATTTATTCACGTCGGTCTCACTCAGATTAGAGATGAGGATGTAGGTATTATTCGGTTCTTGGGCTACGAACGCGGTGCGCGGCGCGCTGGACAAGCCGGGCTTGAAAAGGCGGAAGACTATCTGAAAGCGTTTAATGTAACCCGAATTTCCGATTTCCCATCCAATCGTCGGTATCGTTTCTATCATTTTGAATACGCCTATCTATCGGATACGCTTGATCAGGTTCAAGGACTCCTTGGATTCAATGGATACCACCGTTCCAATGGATGGGTCTTTTTAGACTGGGAAAACTACGATGTTACACCAATACCGGCACCTATACCAGTAACACTTTCTGTAGAGTGGAAGGCCAAACGCGGACAACGCCCAGATAGCGTCATAAAAGCCTATCGAGGTGATGAAGAGATTGGCTTACGTACATCCGTCTCTGGTGGTGAGTATTCAAACTATCCCGATGCACAGGACTGGTTCCATACGGTTTATCTTGAGATCGAAGATGAGTTTCAAGGACAAGGGTTAGGACGTTACCTGCTCCAATATGCACTTCAAGAGATGAAGAAAATCGGATACCGGCACGCCACAATCAGCACGCGTTGGGATGATTACCGCGCACTTCTCTTTTACAGCAATTGCGGTTATCGGGTTGCAGATTGGACATACACTTATAAAAAAATGTTCTCTGAACCATCAACACAGAAATGGTAGTCTGTGATACAGATGAGGGTTTTCGATTTGATAATGTTTCCGCCAAATTTCCAAAGCATGAGTCGCTGATGGTCTAAGTTCTCAATCACAAGGATGGCACCTGTCAGCACTTAATCAAAAAAATTTCTGTGAGACACCAGGAACATCTGACTTATCCAATGCTATATCAAGGACGGTGTGTAATTGGTTTAGCCGGGCATCAGCAACACCTGGAATAGCTTTTAGTTCCTCCAGCATCGGCGCAGTATCAACACAGTCACCAACATGCATGACCTTGTAGCCGTAGCCGGAAACCGAGTCCATAGTTTTCGGGGTGTATCCCTTCTTGTGGAAAAAAGTATCCACGACTTCCGCAGGGTTGGTGTTTGCAGTGGGCATTTCATCATATTTCACCAATACGATGCCAAGTTCATACAGTGATCCATCCTCCAGCCTGCCGACCTCTATGATTGCACGACTGACTGATGGCAAATCTTCGTCCCCGTCCGACGGCAACGGCATCGTTTCTAAAGCAGATATATATAGCAATAGAGAAGTTTTATACAAAAGATGCAGATATGCCAATTCGACACACGGGATATTTTTAAAATCTTTCAGCATCGGATAAGTGTCAACAACACTGCCGAGAGAAATAACATCACCGACGAAAAAAAAACCCTTCACTCTCTG